>BQJT01000066.1 GCA_021604845.1 Cyclobacteriaceae bacterium | reverse complement strand
CTCAGGCGCTCCTCAGAATTTTGTTAAGGAGCAATGGGAACAACTGACATGGATGAAACTTGAGTAAAATAGACAGATAGAGATCAAGGAAAGTTATTGCAAAAGATATTTTTTAATTCAGAAGCACATTTATCTATAAAGTAAAAGCGGACACATGGTACCTTCAAAAATACTTCGATCAATTCTGTTACTAATGATCTTTGGGACATTTGGCTGTAGTGCACCAGCACCGCAGGAAATCCAAAAACCCAATATTGTATTTATTCTGGCAGATGATATGGGTTATGGCGACGTCTCAGCCTTCAATGAAAACTCCAAAATAAAAACTGCTAATATTGATCAATTAGCGCACCAGGGTGTGATGTTTACCGACGCGCACACCAGTAGCGCAGTTTGTACTCCTACCCGATATGGTATTTTAACCGGTCGCTACAATTGGCGTTCAACCCTAAAAAGCGGGGTATTAAGCGGATATTCACCAGCGCTCATTGCGCCGGACCGGGTAACCGTGGGACAATTTCTTCAAGATAACGGGTATCGAACGGCTTATGTTGGGAAATGGCACCTGGGTTGGGACTGGACCTTTATTGATCAGGACTCCTTAGGGGTCAACTCATTGAATGCCCGACCAACCATAGATTATACGGTCCCGATTCAGCATGGTCCGGATACCCGTGGGTTTGATTATAGCTTTGGCTTCAGCGGGTCCCTGGATATGGCGCCTTATGTTTGGGTTGAAAATGGCAGGCCAACCATGACACCAACCGGGGAGACTGAAAGCAAGGAAAAACAGGCCTGGTGGCGCAAGGGGCCTACTTCCGACGATTTTGAACACGAACAGGTTTTACCTGACATTACTGTCAGAACCGTCGACTTTATTAACAAGAATGCTAATAAAGAACAACCGTTTTTTGTTTATATGCCCCTCCCGGCTCCCCATACACCCATATTACCAACAGATGAGTTTAAGGGAAAAAGCGGGCTGGACAACATTTACGGTGATTTTGTTTTGATGGTCGATTGGGTAGTGGGAGAAGTAATGAAGGCCCTGGAAGAGCAGGGAATTGCTGATAATACCATACTTATTTTTACCACTGATAACGGTTGTTCCAATCAGGCGGACTTTGAACAGTTGGCCACCAAAGGCCATGATCCAAGTTATGTATTTCGGGGACATAAAGCGGATATTTTTGAGGGGGGACACCGGGTACCCTATGTTTTCAGGTGGCCAGAAAAAGTAAAACCTGGAAAATCTGATCAACTGGTTTGCACTACAGATCTGCTGGCCACTATTGCTGACGTCCTGGGGGTTGCGGTAGAAGACCATTTTGCGGAGGACAGCTATAGCTATTTATCATCTCTGGGCATTGAATCCAGTTTGCCGAAAAGGGAAAGTATTGTCCATCACAGTATCAATGGCTCATTTGCTTATCGAAAGGGAGCTTACAAAGCTATTTTCTGTGCGGGATCCGGGGGATGGAGTTTTCCCAGACCGGAATCGGATACAATAAAAAGCTTGCCGCCCTTCCAGCTTTATAATCTTACCACTGATATCGGTGAGGAAAATAACCTCTATGCTGCTGAACCTGAGTTGTTTGAGCAATACCGCAGCGAGTTGGCCGGTATTGTTTCAAATGGGCGGAGTACAGCAGGGGCTGTACAAAAAAACGATGGACCTGAAACCTGGCCTCAGTTGAGTTGGATGAAATAGCGAACCTGGTAAATTCTTTGTTTGATTTGTTACTACCCTGGGAGAAACCAGGCTAATCCGTTAATCCGTAAAAGCTATAAGCGTTGTCGTGGAATAGTTTCCGCTGATCAACTAGAGAGCGACTAGCTACAACTTGCTTCAGGGTTTCAATCCAAAGTGCAAGGGGCATGTTCCTTAAACATACTGGCCAGTCTCCTGCAAATAGTAACCGGTCAGAGCCAAAAGCTTCAAAACAATGGTTGATAATTGGAGCAAGATTCGAAGCATTAAGAGGATAGTCCGGGACATTATCCACCAGACCCGAAATTTTGCAGATAACATTATCCCGTTGTGCCAGCAACTCGATGTTACGATACCATTGATCCGCATCATGATGCGAATCCCTTGGAACCGCATCATGTTCAGCTAAGAAAGCTACAGGGTCCGCGTTCCCACAGTGGTTTAAAACAAAACGAGTCTCCGGACATGCATCGAGAAGCTGACCGCCAATGTTTAGTAATTCCGGCTTAAGGTTCAGGTCAAAACTAAGCCCTATTTTACCTAAAAACCTGATACTTCCAATGACTTGAGGAAGCAGCAATTCTTCTGAAGTTCTGAAAGAATACCGGATACCTTTCAAATAGGGATTTCCTGCCATTTTCCCCATATATGACTGGAATTCTCTTGCTGTCGGATCAGCTGCTATCACCGCACCCACGGTCGGATTATCAGGATTTTTGCATAATTCAAGCGCCCATTCAGTTTCTTTGTCCCTGTATTCCGCTGGCGCGCCCACTTCCATATAGATCGATTTTGTTACATTTTGGCCCTTTACCGCTTCCAGATAGTCCTCTGTTATAAAGCTCCTGTCGAGGGGTGGACTTACCCAGCTCAGTGGAATGAGATCCAGGTCCCAAAGATGCTGATGCGTGTCAATAATGGGGATGCCAGTATCCAGAATACAGGCTGGCAAGTGTATTGTTGACGCCAAAGCTGAAAGGGATGCTGTTTTTATGAAAAACCGTCGATCCATCGATTGAATTTAACAATTTGAGGTTTTTGGTGGTGTTAAATTCCGATTTTAATATGCCTCTGTTAATTAAGTATTTTTATTAGGCGGCGATATTGAATATTTTAGCTGTTCACCACTGACACTTACTAATTCGGGATTATTGGGGCGATTAGTCATGATGGCGAAGACCCCAGGTTTCATCCACAAAGGAATATTTGCAATGGAAAAAAGGAGAGATTCTATTAAGAAGATTTTTGCCGGTTTGATTGGCAGTAGTCTGGCTGGGCTAATTGGTTGTGAGGTAAAGTCTACAAAGCAGCCCCTTCAGGCGGATGTTGAGCAGTTGCACATGGATTGGCAAGCCGATCCGGAATGGAGAAAGATCAAGTATGGAGACTGGGGTGGTCCGGGTGTTTCCGCCAAAACCGGGCCAATGGATGAAATTTTGGTTAAGGATTATGCGCCCAGGTCTTCTGTTATTACCAATGAGACCCTGGTGTCGCGCGCCAGCTATCCGGTGATTGATAGTCACGCACATATAGAAAGCCGAACTCCTGAACAACTCAAAGAATGGGTGGATACCATGGATGAAGTGGGTATAGAGAAATCTGTGATATTGACCGGTGCCGTTGGTGATGAATTCGATAAGTTGGCGGCATATTTTTCGAGCACCTATTCCGATCGATTTATTCTTTGTTGTGGAATGGACAAAACAGGAATTGACCAGCCGGACTACCCACAGAGAGTGGTTACAGAATTGGAACGGTGTTACCATATAGGCGCCAGGGGGGTAGGAGAAATATCAGACAAGGGCTTTGGTATAACCGGAGATAACGAACTGCCACCGGAAAAGAGACTGCACCCGGATGATGAGAGACTGGACGGGTTTTGGAAGCTATGTGGAGCACTAAAAATGCCGGTTAGCCTTCATGTGGCGGATCATCCATCCTGTTGGACTCCTCTGGATGTTTATCAGGAACGCAGTCCGGACTATCAGCACTTTAATAAGTTCCAAGAAAACGTACCTTCTCACGGGCAGTTGATAGAAAAGAGAAATCGCACCTTGATGAAACATTCCAACACAATTTTTGTTGCCTGTCACCTGGGCAACCAGGGCCACGACCTTCAAAGTTTAAGCGGTGATATGGACAAATATCCAAACCTTTATGTAGATACTTCTGCCAGGGATTACGAACTGGGCCGGACACCCAGGGCAGCTGCCAAATTTTTGAAAAAATACCAAGACAGAGTAGTGTTCGGAACGGACCAGGGACGAAGAAAAAGTATGTACCAGATGCACTGGCGTCTGTTAGAATCCGCAGACGAGTACATTGTTGGCAGAGTTGGATGGCGGTATTATGGGCTGGAATTACCGGATTCAACCCTGGAAGCAATTTATCGAAACACCGCCAGTGATATTTTTAATTTATAATTTAGATTTCTACTAACAAGCAACTGCAATATGAAAATCAATCGTAAGCACTTTCTAAAGGTTATAGGGTTGGGGACCACCGGGATGATAGTAAATGACGGCCGGGGGGATAACCTGGCAGCACTTGCCGATAGCCGGGCACAACAATTCAATATGCATGGTTATGGTGCACCCAAGCTGGATAAGGTCCGGGTTGGAATTATAGGTGTAGGAGAACGAGGGTCCGGTACGGTGGTTCGATTAGCAAGTTTACAAGGGGTGGAGATTAAGGCATTATGTGATGTAGTTCCTCACAGGGTGAAGTCAAGTTATGACCTGCTTAGCAAAGAGTTTTCAGGTCATAATCCTCAGTCCTATTCTGACAACCAGCAGAGTTGGAAACAGGTGTGTGAACGGGAAGATATTGATCTTATCTATATTGCCACCCCCTGGAACCTGCATGCGACCATCGCGATTTATGCCATGAAGCATGATAAACATGTATATACGGAACTGCCGGTAGGTGTTACCATAGAAGAATGCTGGAAGGTGGTTGAAACTTCAGAAACTACACGCAAACACTGTTTCATGGGTTGCGGTTCATGTCATGATGGGATGTCAGCCACCATATTAAATATGGCCAGACATGGATATTTTGGTGAGATTATTCACGGAGAAGGTCACTATATTCATGACAGGGTATCCAACAACCAGCAACGGTGGCAAAGGGATAAAAACAATAATAACTGGTTTGGCTATCGACCCTGGCGGCTTCAGGAAAATGTAAACCGGAATGGTAACCTTTATCCGGCCCATGGGCTAGGCCCCGTTTCTCAAATAATGGATTTAAATTATGGGGATAAAATGAATTATCTGGTATCAATTTCCTCAGGTGATTTTACCATGAGCCACAAAATGGAAGAAATATCCGCAATTGATGAGTATTTCAAACCTTATGTTGGCCTGGATTTCAGAGGTAATATGAACACTACCATTATACGTACTCAGCGGGGAAGGACCATTATGCTTCAACATGACATAAGTTCACCACGTCCCGGTCTTCGTTTTGATATGATCAGTGGAAACAAGGGGATTTATAAAGCAAGGCCCGATAGAATAGCCAACAGTCATGATGGCTGGCTTTCCGAAGGGGAATTTAACCAGCTGACAGAAAAATATGTGCCGGAAATTACCAGGAAGTTTAATGAAAAGCGCAGGCTGGCAAATACCGGACAGCGAAACAGAGGATATGAGCAGGTAACTGCCAGTGACTGGCGGTTAATCGATTGCCTGCGTAACGGCTTACCCCTGGAAATGGATGTATATGACGCCGCACTTTGGAGTGCGATAACGCCATTGAGTGAATGGTCTACTGCAAATCAGGGTGCAAGCATTAAAGTCCCGGATTTTACCGGTGGGTCATGGGAAACCAACAAAAGAGGTATGGATGTAGCTATCCAAAGCGGGGGTACCACCAATCTGGTATAAGTAATAGAAACTAAACATAAAAAATACATAGCATGAACACAATCATTTCCAGAACGAAACAGGAACTGGGTCAGAAGGCGGCCGGGTTAGGTTCCCGGTTGATCAATGAAGCAATTGCCAGCAAAGGCAGCGCTAATATCATTGTGGCCACCGGAGCTTCACAATTTGAAATGCTTGCCGAACTGGTAGGAGCCAATATCCCCTGGTCCAAAGTTACCGGCTTTCACCTGGATGAGTATATCGGATTGCCAATAACACACCAGGCATCCTTTAGAAAATATTTAAAAGAAAGGTTTGTAGGTTTAGTTAATCCTGCAGGTTTCCATTTCGTAGATGGTGAAGGTGACTCCGATAAGGAATGTAAAAGATTAGGGGAGATAATTTCACGACACCCCATTGATGTAGCATTTGTGGGAATTGGCGAAAATGGACATCTGGCATTTAACGATCCACCTGCTGATTTTGAGACCAAAGAACCTTTTATCATCGTAGACCTGGACGAGGATTGCCGTCGGCAACAATTAAATGAAGGCTGGTTTAATGATCTGACTGAGGTTCCCAAGCAAGCGATAAGTATGTCCATACACCAGATTATGCTCTCCAGACATATTATTTGTTCTGTTCCTGACAGTAGAAAAGCTGCAGCGGTTTCGAAATCATTGCATGACGAAGTTTCTCCCGCTGTGCCGGCGTCTATTTTGCAGCAGCACCCCAGTACCTATTTTTTCCTTGATCAGGAATCGGCTTCCTTAATTGCGACCTAACATGGCAAGATTCTTAAATAAAACCACCAAGCAACAGGGTCTGCCACCTGGTACACTTATATTTTCAGGTGAACAGAAGATGGAGCAGCCACTAATACGGGTGATGGACTTTAACCTCGACAAATGCTCCGAAAGAGAGGTAGACAATGTTGAAGAAATAGCAGAGTACGAAGATACCGCAACCATCACCTGGGTGAACATTGACGGGGTGCATGAAGTGGATATTGTTGAAAAAGCCGGGCAATTTTTCAAATTGAGCGCTCTGCTATTGGAAGATGTGGTAAACACCGGCCAGCGCCCCAAAATAATTGAATACGAAGACTTTACGTTTATAGTACTTAAAATGCTTCGATTTGATGAAAAGTCGGGAAAGATAATTGCGGAGCAGCTTAGCCTGGTGATTTCAAAGAAGTTCTTGCTTACTTTTCAGGAACAAAGAGGTGATGTTTTTGAGCCGATTCGTGAAAGAATTCGCAGCGGCCGCAAACGCATTAGAAGTTTTGGCCCTGATTTCCTGGCCTATTGTTTACTGGATGTGGTTTGCGAAAATTATATCCATATTATCGAAGTACTTGGTGAGCAAATTGAAGACCTTGAAGAGGAGCTTCTCGATGATCCCAAAAAGGAACTTCCACATCAGATCAACCGCTTCAAGCAAGAAATTAATTATTTAAGAAAGTGCATAAGACCGGTACGTGAGGTTATTGCCCGTATTCCCAAAACTGAAAACGCAACCATTAAAAAACATTCATTTGAGTATTGGAGGGATTTGCAGGAATTGGCCGTTCATGCTAACGAGGCAATTGATTCCTATCGGGATGTTCTGGCTGATCACCTCAACTTATATCATACTACCATGAGCACCAAAATGAATGACATTATGAAGGTGCTGACCATCTTTGCGGCAATCTTCATTCCCTTAACATTTATTGCCGGTATCTATGGGACTAATTTTGAAGTGCTGCCCGAACTCCATTACAGATATAGCTATTTTATTATGTTGGGCTTTATGGCACTGGTAGCTGTAGGAATGCTTATCTATTTCCGGAAGCAAAAATGGTTTTAACGGAGCGCTATTGAGGTGACTTTGGATACCTGTTTGATTAGCAACAAGCGGGTTCCGGCGGAATAATTCAACGGTCTTCGGCTTTGCCATTCCCGGTAGCTTTCCTGACTTTATTCATAGTGCTGTAGACACCAAATAATACCAGCAGTACAATAAAGACGTAGACCCAAACTGGAATATTTTTACCGACCAGTATGAGGTAGAGGTAGGCAGAAATAAAGAAGAATCCCGTAGAGAGCACCGGGGCCACAATGGACTGCTTTTTTTTGATATTTTTGATCAACCAACCCAATGACAGTGTAAAAAAGGGAATGGCGCCAACATAGATGGACCCGAATATAATAGGATTTACCCCATATGCCGGGCCTAGCCCCATGAACCACTCTTTAAAAGACTCCCATATTTCCATATGCCTAGTATAGCAGCTTTAATATCTTTTTCATCCAGGGAGTTAACGCTTTGGTGTATTTATTTATAACAATGGTTTTATTGACCCTGGAACCAGTAGGATAGGCATAAATTTTATCAAACAGGCTCTTAATACCAATGTCCGCCGATCGTGCCAGCACCAGCTCCTGAAATATTTCGCCGGCATTTGGAGCTACCATAGAACCTCCGAGTAATTTAGCGTCACTGAAACCAAACATCCCGTTTTTGATATATAGCACCAGCTTCCCACTCTGGTAATCGCTGGTAATGGCCCTGTCGTCATCGGTAAAGTCCAATGCCAATTTTTCATAGCTGATGTTGCGTTCTTTTAGCTGTTTTTCAGTTAAACCAAAAGTAGCCACTTCAGGTTCAGTAAATGTTACCCATGAAAAATTATCGTAGTTAAGTTTCTTCTTAATTGGGGTAAAAAAGTTACTGATGATTAAGGTGGCCTGGTGTTCCGCCCCATGGGAGAACATCAGAGATTGCGCAGCATCACCAACTACAGATATATTTTTATTGGTGGTACGCAGGTAGGAGTCTAATTTGATGGCATCTTTTTCGTCTGTTTCAATACCTGCTCTCTGCAGATCCAATTGTTTGGTGGATACCTCTCTGCCAATGCCTACCACTACCGCATTGAAATTCAGGGTAATTTGTTGCTGATCTTTGTTTTCGATCACCACCGTGTTGGCATCCCTGAAAGCAACCGCTTTATAACCGAAGTGAAACTGTACTCCATCATCCAGGGACCTTTCATAAACCACTTGCGCTATTTCGGGGGCCTCATTAATCAATATGCGGTCTAGCATTTCCACCATGATTACCTCGGCACCCAGCCGCCTGAATACCTGGCCGAGCTCCATACTAATTGGGCCAGCCCCAATAAACAGCACCGTCTCAGGAACTTCTTTAAGAGTAAAGATATTTTCGTTGTCGTAGTAGGCTACATTTTCTACACCGGGTATTTTCAGCTTGCGGGGTTGTGAACCTGTGGCAATAGCAATTTTTTTTCCATGATAAACTGTTTCTCCTACCTGTACAGCATCTTTACCCACGAATTTGGCAGTACCAATAACTACGTTAATTCCCTGCTTTCGGTAATACTCGGCATTCTCATGTTTCCGGATTCTTTCCTGCCTTTCGTTTACATAATTCATCACCTCCGTCATGCTGACCCGGTTACTTACCTGCAGGCCAAATTTTTGTGATTCTTTAGCCTGATGAATAATTTTACTGGCATGTATCAGGGCTTTACTGGGTATACAACCATTATTTAAGCATTCCCCGCCGATGGAATCTTCCGATTTATCTATTAGTAATACACTGAACCCTAACTCGTGCATCGACAGCCCCATACTTAATCCACCGGAGCCGGCTCCAATCACTATAATGTCGAATTTCATAATGCCCTATATTTCCCTATGGATTGACTAAAAAACATGGTGCTATTTCAATGTAATTTAAATCAGTGCGGAGTCGGTTAAAACTTCAATCAACCCCGGACCATCTACTTCAAAAAGTTCTTTCATTGCCTGGTCCAGCCCATCTCGTGACTGTACCCTGGCTGACCATGCTCCACAGGACAGGGCGTATTCTGAGAAATTCGGATTGGTGAGACTGGTCTGCCACACATCCAATTCTCCGGCCCGCTGTTCTTTTGATATTTTACCCAGTTCGTTGTTATTAAGGACTATAATTTTAACCGGCATTTGGTACTTAACCAGGGTTGTCACTTCAGCCAGGTACTGACAAAATCCTCCGTCACCGGCCACAGCAATTACCGGGCGGTTATCGCCGACTGCCGCATAGGCCCCCATGGCCGCGGGAAGCGCAAATCCAATGGAACCCAAATAACCAGACATTAGAAAGTGGTGATTTTTTGATTCAAAATATCTACCAAACGAATAAGCATTGTTACCCACATCCACACACATTACCGAATTATCCGGGGACAATCGATTCAGTGCATCAAATACCGCAATAGAACTTACCCCATTGCCATGGTCTTCCTGAAGTCTTTGGGCCTTTTCTTCTTTCCATATACGCCAGCGTTCGGCTATTTCCGGTCTTTGATCAACAGCATCCATCTTACCGGCAAGTTGTTCCTTGAGGATTTTCATAGTAGCAGAAATTTCGCCCAAAACAGGTACATCTATTTTATGGAACTTTCCCAGCGCCAATGGATCGAAATCAACCTGTATGGTAGGTTTGTGGTCGGTGATACCGGTATGATTTGAAAAAGAAGCACCTAGTACCAGCAGTAAATCACACTCATTCATAAACCAGGAAGCAATTGGAGTTCCGCTTCTGCCTAATACTCCACAACCCAGAGGATGGTTATCCGAGACCAAGCCTTTTCCTTTAAAGGTAGTCAATACCGGAGCGTTGCAACTTTCTGCAAACTTTAGGATTTGATCCATGTGAAAGCGGGCACCGTGTCCCACAATTATTACCGGCCGGCTTGACTTTTCCAACAGTGCGACCGCCTGTTCTATGGAATGTTCTGATGGGCTAACCTGTAGTTCACCCATTCTCCCTTCCGGGGAACCAGCTGCTGAATTTTCAACTGCTTTGGTTTCCTGTACCTCATCCGGAAAAGTGAGATGAGCAACATTTCTTTCTAAAATAGCGTGCTTAATCGCCAGAGACATTAACTCTGCATGTTTGGAATCTTTCTGTACCCTGTGGTTGAAAGCGGCTACTGTGCTAAAAGCCTGTACCAGGTCAACTTCCTGGAAGTTTCCCGTACCAACTACCTGGGTTGCCACCTGTCCGGTTAACGCCAGCACAGGGGCCCGGTCTACCCTGGCATCCCATAACCCGGTATAAAGATTGGTGGCCCCAGGGCCGGCAATGGTGAAGCATGCTGCCGGTTTCCCGGTTAGTTTCCCATAAGCGGAGCAGGCAAAAGCGGCCGCTCCCTCATGACGGATGCCGTAGAATGTCAGGTTTCCTTTTTCCTCCTGTCTTCGCATGGCATCGGCAAACCCCAGGTTGGAGTGTCCTACCATGCCAAACACTTTGGATACCCCCCAGTTGATCATGGTTTGAACCATGAGGTCGGAGATTGTTTTTTCATGCTCCACCTCTTCTTCCAAACCCACAAACAGTACATCACCTTCTTCTTTAAGAGCATAAACCGGTACCCCGCCGTCGTCAAATCCAGGGGCTAATCCTGTACAGGGATGATAGTCCCACCCGTGCCAGGGGCATCTAAGCAGCCCATTTTCAATAGATCCTTCACCCAGGGGGCCGCCCTGGTGTGGACATTTGTTGTCGAGTGCGTGGAACTTTCCCTCAAAATGTGTGAGGCAGATCCCTTTATGACCCGCAGTTACCGTCATTACTCTTCCTTCAGGAAGTTCTGTCTTGTTTTCCAACACCTTGTGCCAGACCATTTTTTTTGACATGTTGATTCCAGGTTAATGTTTACTAATGTACCCATTTAAGAATATAACATTAATACTGGTTTTTGTTCATATTCTTGCCGGCCGGCGGACATCAACTTATTCTAATAAGGTCTTTCTCGAAGATAAAGCTATTATCAGAAAGGCATTTTTATGCTGCCCAAATACACGCTATTATTGATTAAAAATATTATTATTTTCGTAATCTCGAAGATGAGACCGCAAAATCGAACAATTGATCTATAATAATGTTCCAGTTGCCAAATAATATTGATTCCACCCTGGCTGTCGAAACCGTTGAGCTGGAAATTTCCCACTGGTGATGGTGAAATCCAATTGTTTGTTTTTACTGCTGGTTCTTACCGTTTTCGCCTGTACTCCGGCTTCAAACCAACAGGAGCGTAGCAGGATTTTGGTTCCTATGAAATACAATAATCCTGAGTTGGTAGTCGACCTGGGGGTAGGACTGTGGGCCTGGCCGTTGCCGATGGATTTTGATGATGATGGCGATATTGACCTGATTGTTTCCTGTCCCGACACTCCTTTCAACGGCTTGTATTTTTTCGAGAACACCTCACCAGATCCAGGTAAGCAAATCGTTTTTGAACCTCCGGTAAAAATTGGCCCCGGTAAAAGACATCTTCAGATTTCCTTGGTAAATGATGAGCCCAGGGTTTTAGGCCAGGGTATAGAATATAAAAATTTCAAAGAATCCATTTTTGAGCAAGAGGTGCAATTATATCCAAAGGATTCCCTGGAAAACCAATTCACCAAAATTCGTTTTTCCCAGTGGAAGTATGTGGATTATGAAAACGATGGGGATCTGGATTTAATAGCAGGTATAGATGAATGGGAAGATTATGGCTGGGATAACGCCCATGACAGTGTTGGAAATTGGATCAACGGTCCTTTGCATGGCTATGTTTTTCTGCTGGAGAATATTGATGGTATTCATGAAAATCGAGGTAAGATCATGGCAGGTGATTCGCCACTAGATGTCTACGGAGCGCCCTCTCCCAATATGATGGATTTTGACAACGACGGCGACCTTGATCTCATATGCGGTGAGTTTATCGACCGTTTAACCTGGTTCGAAAATATAGGATCCAGAGAGCACCCGGTTTTTTCCAAGGGCCGCTTTCTTTTAGATGAAATAGGAGATACCATCAGGATGGATTTGGAAATGATCATCCCGGTAGCCATTGATATGGATAAGGATGGAGATGTGGATCTGATCGTCGGGGATGAAGACGGTAGGGTGGCGCTGATCGAAAACACCGGTTTGGTTAGCGACAATATGCCGGTATTCCATCAACCGCAATACCTGAAGCAGAAAGCTGATTTGGTAAAATTTGGTTCCCTGGCTACCCCTTTTGCGGTGGACTGGGATGAAGATGGTGACCAGGACCTGATAAGCGGGAATGCTGCAGGATATATCGGTTTCATTGAAAACCTGGATGGGGAAAATCCTCCAAAATGGAATAAACCGGTTTATCTGAAATCCGAAGGTGAAGTGATTAGAATACAGGCGGGTGACAAAGGCAGCATACAGGGACCAGCCGAAAAGAAATGGGGTTATACCACCTTGTCTGTGGCTGATTGGGATGGAGATGATTTACCTGATATTGTAGTAAACTCCATTTGGGGAAAGATTTTATGGTATAAAAACATCGGCACCAAAGGGTCTCCATTATTGGCAAAGCATCAGGCCATTGTGGTTGAACATGCGGGAGAAGCCGCCAAGCCCCCCTGGAACTGGTGGGATCCGCAAGATAATCATCTGGTTACCCAATGGCGGACCACTCCATATGCCATAGACTGGGATCGCGATGGCCTAATGGATTTGATTATGCTGGATACCGAGGGCTATTTGAGTTTCTACCAGCGTTATGTAAAGGATGGCGCTTTGAAACTGAAACCCGGAGCCCGGATATTTTATGGGGTTAACGGGGCGGTATTTGACAATAAAAATAACGTTATCGATGCAACCACCGGACCGCTTCGTTTGAACCAGGGCGTGGCCGGGAAGAGCGGCCGTCGTAAACTAACTATCACCGACTGGGATCAGGATGACGACTATGACTTGTTGGTAAACAGTGTGAATGTATCTCTTTTTGAGAACGTAGGTACAGAAAACGGCAAAGTGATGTTCGAACATCGAGGGCCATTATTTGACACCAAACTAGCCGGACACACCACTTCACCAAGTATGATGACGGAACAGATGATATTAGTCGGAGCCGAAGACGGGCATTTTTATCATACCGTTCAATCAGATTAGTGCACTCGAATCACTTCATATCCAACACCGGTCTAACCTCAATTTCGTTGCACTGCAACAAGGGGCAGTCGTCAGCGATTTGTAAAGCCTCATCGAAAGTTGTAGTCTTCAGGTGAATGTAACCGGTGATTAAATTTTCTAGTTTCAGAAAATCTCCATCCGTCTCATGGCTCCCTGAATTCTTTATACGTACACCATTCGGTTGAAAAGGGCTGCCGCCCAGGTAGTTGCCATTGGCGCTATGCTTTTGCATCCAGGGGACATAATTACCCAGCATTTGCTGCATTTCTTCAGGAGAAGGTTGCTTCCCCTTACTTTTCACTAGCAAGATTGATTCCATAATATTATATTTATAATGTTTGTTTCCCTTTTGACAATCAAACTATAGCAGTGGGGACAGCACTGCCAATTCATTTTATATATCCGTCCCCATTTGCACCCCGGATTTGTCCTTCTACAAAAGAACCGATAATAACCAAGTCAATAACCAATAAGATAGACCATCATGCAGGAGTTTTTATTACTAATACACGGAGACAAATACCAGGATGAGACAGCAGAAGGTATAAAGCTGCAAATGGAGAAATATATGAGATGGATGGAAGATTTGACCACGAAAGGAAAGTATGTCGGTGGGGCACGCCTTGCTAGCACAGGTAATTTTTTGTCGGATAAGCACACAATAATAAGTGATGGACCTTTCTTAGAGCCAAAGGAAATTATTGGAGGATATATCCTCATTAAGGCCGAGAATCTGGAGGAAGCAACAAAAGAGGCTCAAAATTGCCCCTTAAGCGATGAGTTTTCAATCTCGGTAAGACCAATGTATCAATGGCCAAAGATTAGCTGAGTGAATAACCAAGAAGTTAACAAACTGGTTGATCGTCTTTTTCGCACAGAGTATGGAAAGATGGTTTCTTATTTGACCACCAAGTTTGGTCTCTACTTCTTAGAAAATGCCCAGGATGTTGCCCAGGAGACCTTAGAGGTTGCTTATCAAAATTGGAGTTATAAGGGGATTCCTGAAAACCCGGAAGCCTGGATTTTTGTGGTGGCAAAGAATAAGGCCATCAATATTGTTAAAAAGGATAAGAAAAAATCCTTTATGAATATCGATCAGTTGATAAAGGAAGCTGATGCGCCGGACAGCAATATAAACCTAGATAAAGAAGTTGATGATAGCATGTTGCGAATGATCTTTGCATGCTGCTCCACCAGACTTTCCACGAAAAATCAAATAATCCTTATTCTTAGTACCCTGGGTGGATTTAGTAGAAGGGAAATTGCCCAGGCGTTGTTCGAAGAAGAGGAATCCATCAAAAAAAGTCTATATAGATCCAAAAAGAAAATCAGGGAAACACAGTTGGTGTTAAACATTCCGGAAGGCACTAATTTGAAGCCCAAACTGCACATTGTTGCTAACGCGCTTTATATCCTGTTCAACGAGGGATATAATTCGTCCAGTAACAAAGAACTGATCCGAAAGGATATTTGCCTGGAAGCCATGCGCCTCTGTAAGTTGTTGATCGCACATTTCCCCGATGAAGCGATGATACATGCGCTTTTCGCGCTGATGTGCTTTCACGTGGCTCGTTTCGACAGTCGGATCGACCACCAGGGCGCCATTGTTCTTTTTAAGGATCAAGACCGGACTTTATGGAACAAAGAGCTAATTCAGGCCGGAATCGTCCATCTTTCGAGCGCATCCAAGGGTCAATCTTTAAGTTCCTACCATATTGAAGCCGGAATCGCCCTGGAACACTGCACTGCAGGTAGCTATGAAAACACAAATTGGAGATTGATTCACCAATTATATGGTCAACTCTACGCATTCAAACCATCTCCGATAATTAAATTGAACCTGGCGATTGTCAATAGTAGAATATTGGGTGTAAATCATGCGATCGATGAGCTTGAAGAATTAAAAGCCGAAGATCAAAAACTAAAGAAGTATTATCTGCTGTATGCCACTTTGGGAGAATTTTACAAAATCAAGAACCTTAAGGAGAAGGCACAGGTGAATTTTGAAATGGCCAAAAAGCTCACTTCATCGCTCCAGGAACAGCAATTGTTAGATACCAAAATGGGAGCGTAACCATTGTTATTGCCATTTTTCCAATAATGTCCCCAATTTGATTTTCGGATTGTTCTTTATAGGAACATGAAAATATATACCCATGAAAAATTTCATTATGCTAGTTATGGCTGTTGCTTTATCTGTTGCCGGTATTTCCCAAAAAGCGAATACCCCCGAATTTGACAAAAAACTTGCTGCTGATCTGTTGACCAGGTCGCTGGTAGAACTTGAAACCACGGTCAAGGGCCTTTCTATGGAAGAGCTAACCTATATTCCGGAGGATGGAGGATGGTCGGTATTGAATTGTCTGGAACATATTGCTGTTACCGAGCCGGTGCTTCTTGGTCAAATACAAGGTGTGATTGAACAGAATGTACTAAATCCGAAGAAGGACCTAAGTGCAGAAGATGGTTTGATCATTACCTATGTGACCGACAGGACAAAAAAGGTAGTTACCCCTGAACCTTTTCGTCCCTCAGAAAAAAACCAGAACAAGACTAAGGAAGAATTTCTGGAAGAAATAAGGAAAAACAGGAAAGCTGTCTTAGACTTTCTGCAATCCACAGATGCCGATTTACGGCATCTTTTTGCTCCCTATCCCTATGGAGAGGCGGATATGGTACAACAATTTTTAATTATCGGGGCGCATTCCTTTAGGCATACCATGCAAATCACAGAAATTATTGAAGAATCCAGAGGAACCGAGTTGGAATCAAAAAAGATTGTTGCCAAAAAATACTTTAAAGCGTTTCACCGGGGAGACCTGGAGGAAGTCTATAGCTACTTGAGCGAAGATTGTGTAGTACAGTACGGAACGGAGGAGCCAAAGGAAGCTAAGCTATTTTTTGTTGATTCTGCTCCATTAATTGCAACTCTCGCCTTTGAGACACATGGCGTTTACAGTTCTGAAAATACGGATAATGTGCTAATTGAGTTTTCATTTACTGTTCCCGAACGAAACGGATCCCCGGCGGTAACCACTGAGGCAGTTGATATTATCCAATTTGATGAGAACAATAAAATTGTGAAAATCAAAGTAGTCCCGAATTCTTAGACTGTGATAGGGTATTTAAAGTGATAAACAGCAGGCGATGGACTTTTGGGGAATGGAGTCGACCTACTACTCTTTCGATCAAAAGGGATACCACCTGGTCATATTGGATGCAAATTTTCTAAACCTGGATGGTAAATACGTGGATTATGCCGATGCAAATTTTTATATCGATGATGCTCACCGGACCTGGGTGCACCCGGAGCAGATCGAATGGCTGGCCGAAGATCTGCGAAATACCAATTTGCCTACGGTGATTTTTACGCACCAGGGTTTGGCGCATGACCTGTGGGGCATTAAAAATCGTACCCAAATTCAGCGTACTCTGGAACGCGCAAATCAAGAGGCTGGTTTTACCAAGGTAATTGCCTGCTTTAACGGACATAACCATGTGGATGCCTGTCGGAAGATCAATAATATTTATTACGTTGAGATCAATAGTCTAAGCTACCAGTGGTTGGGGGAGAAATATCAGTGTACCACCCGCTATACGGAGGAGATTTACCGGCTGAAACCTGTACTTTCAAATGTGGCACCATGCGAAGATGCACTCTATGCAATTATTTCCCTATCTAACCAGGGGATCATCATTGAAGGAGTAAGGAGCCAATGGATAGGACCTTCACCGCAGGAGTTGGGCCTGCCCCCAGGCTTTTACAGCGTCCCTTTCACCCCGGTTATTTCAGACCGGGATCTGGCCGCCTTATAGGGTACATATGCTTAGATTTTCTCTTGGACTCCTCTCCAGTTTAGAGGTAAGCTGAATCCCATACCTTCATAGAGTTAGAGAAGTTTATTGATATAGGTGTCAAAGTCACCAATTAATATTTCCTTTTCAGTAAAATCTTCACAGAGCTTATCAAGAGTTTGAAACTCTTTGGAAAATTCATACCGAAAACGGTCTCGATAATGGATAGTTTTCCAGTAATCAATGGTAATAAACCTCCTTGGATTGGATACATCCTGATGAAGCTCAGTTGCTATATAGCCGGTCCCTTTTCTAAATAACTGCACCCACTCACCTTCGGGATCATAATATTGTTTAAAATCCAGGAGACAATCTTCCTTTACAAGATATTCCCATATGTAAACAAATACTTTTTCGGTTTTCATTTATAAAAATTATGAAATCTAATAGCAATATTGACGGAAATATTTGACTTATTCGTTTCAGTGGTTCACAAACAGCCGAAAGAGACCTTCAGGTTTGCAGCTAAGGTAGTTTATAGGTCTAAGACATGAAATAATTCTGTATATTGATAAAAAATAACGTTTAGAGTGAGCTACTATAAAATAGGTGACCGAGTAAAAATAATTCAAATTTCTGCTGACAGCAAAGATATTAAGGTAGGTGATGAAGGAACAATAATGAATTTAATTTCTGCACACCTATTCAGAATCAAATTGGATAATGATACCAGCTTTGATTTAAAGGCTCGACAGTTTGAGAAAGCTGGAAAGTGACTCCTTAATTAAACCTGAGAACGCTTCCAGTGCTTTTTTGGCTGGCGTAAAATATCTAAAACGGTTTGCTAAACCCATAGGAAGATCCTGTGGATCAATAGACTGTTGAGTTGATGGTGTGTCTATGACCTTCCCGTCTTAAGTTAAAACCAACAGTGCTTGTGACGTCTGGCTACTGACTATGTTAAAAGCTAAATCGGATATTTGGGTTGTTGGGTTGGATGATTCTTGATTTATAATATCCCGTAGTGCATTGTAAAAGTCATTCTTATAACCAGATCAGGAGATTATAATAATTGTGAAAAACCCAATATTAGCATTTATACCGATTGTATTTATGTTATATGCAGGCCTGCAACCGATTAATTTAACTCAACTACAAACTTCTTTTAATAGGACTGAATTTAGTGCAAAAGCGTTAGGCCCAACTAGCGCCGGCACCAACAATCATGCAAAATCAATTCAGGACCCATTTGAAACCAGCCCATTGGTGGGAGTGGAATTCATTGCCGGCGATTATCCAAACAGCATAACTGCATATTTGGGCACTACACCAACTCTGGACGGTTTTATCCGCAATGGCGAATATAATGATGCCGAAAAAATTATAGGCGTCAAGGGTTGGAAAAGTGATACCCCGCCTGCTTCTGAAAATAGTAAAGATCTGTCAGTTGTTGGCTGGGTGAAGCATGATGGTAGCAGTTTATTTTTTGCATTTGACGTCACAGATGATGTCATTTACGGTTTTGATATTGAGCGCTGGTTGCCTTCAACAAATCCCGATGCCAATAAATTAAATTTTCAAAAGGGATGGCCATTTTGGGGAGATGGTATTGAACTCATGATGAATTCAACCTACCAGTGGGATGATAATGGCGGATGCATTGGAGATGGTAGAAGTTGGCAATTTTGCTGTAGTACCAACAAATCTATTCTCGGAGGGTTAGGGACTGGTGGATTGTCCTCAGGATTACCTTTCACCGCTGATGTTTGGGCGCGATACGAAAACTGGATAAGAAACGGAGATATGGCGGCTTCTGTACGTCTGAAAGGTGAAGATGAGGGGCGCGGATACATTATTGAGTGGCGGATTAACCCAAATCCCTGCATGAAGGTCGACGATACAACTTTTGTCGATCTGTCCAAAGAAACAAAGGTAGGTTTAAATATTGAGCTTCAGGATCTCGATGAGAAAGAAAAAGGGGAAGGTAATTGGGGTAATATGCATCACATCGATTATTGGTCTAAGGTGGAGTCGAATAGAAAGACTGATCTCAAATCATTTGGGACACTGATAATAAAACCAACCAGCAAGGACACAGCAGATGCTGAATGACGTAGAAGAGACGATGGCGGATGTGTTCAAGGAGGTGAGCAACAGGTCAGATACTTTAGAGATGACTGTTTAAATGTAGAAACCGAACTTCTGGCATACTTTGAGGAACATATAAAATTAGTCAAATGCAAAAACATCATTTTCAGAGGAAAGGCTCAAGAAAAGGTACTCGTCTTAAAGGAAACATCTTGCAAGCCCTATTCGGGTTGTTTTTAGTCATACTGTTAATTCTCCCAAATCTTTCACAGGCCCAGAACAAGGTACAACCAGGTGAATTTATTACTGAACCACCAACACTCGAAAATTTGGGGTTCGAATGGTATATCGAGGGTGATGATAATCGTAATGCCACGGTTAAAGTAGAGTATCGAATCGCAGGCTCAGACAGCGAATGGAAAAAGGGAATGCCTCTGCTTAGAATTGGGGGGGAACATATTGGCAGAGCGGGTATTGACTACACCACGCCCCATATGTTCGCCGGAAGTATTTTGAACCTTAGCATCGGTACCGAGTATGAGACCCGCTTTACCATGGAAGACCCCGATGGAGTTGAAGGAGAAGCACAAAAACTGGTCAATGTTTCCACGCGCACTGAACCTAAGGCTTTTCGCGAGGGAAGGGTAAGACATGTGTATTCACAATATTATGAGGGGGAAAAGGAAGAGCCGCATTACCCGGGCCTGGTTTCCGCCTACCATGGTTCGAAAGAGACCAAGGGTGACTGGTACGTGGTGGGAGAAGATAAGGTCCAACCTGGGGATATAATTAAGATACATGGCGGACGCTATCAAGCGGACCTACTCAACTATCCTAACTGGCATAATGTGCCATTCGATGGAACCTACTGGTTCACCGCCAAAGGTACCGCGGAGCGTCCCATTGTAATCGAAGCGGCAGGAGATGGTGAGGTCATTTTTGACGGACAGGGAGCCGCTAATCTATTTAATGTGATGGCTACCGACCACCATATTTTTCAGGGGCTTACTTTCAGGAACGCCGACAGGGTTTTCGAAGCCGGCAGAAAGCACCTGGCAGGAGCAAGTAATTTAACCATAAGGAATTGTCGTTTTGAGCATGTCGGTGAGGGCATTAGGACCGAATATGCCGGTTCAAAGAACTTCCTTATCCAGGACAACGTCATCATCGGTAGGGATGATCGTTATAGGTTGTATGGTTGGGCTGCTCACAGAGAAGGTTTTATTCCCTATGGAACACACCTGATGGATTCTTATTATGGCATCAAGGTGTATGGTTCCGGGCATGTTATTGCGTATAATTCCATTGCTTACTTCCACGACGCCATAGGGGTTTCAACCTATGGTTCCCCGGAAAAGGAGCAGGAATTGAAAGCGGTGTCGATCGATATTTACAACAACGATCTACACCTTCAGGTCGATGACTTTATTGAGGCAGATGGTGGAGTACACAATATTCGCATCATGCGGAATAGAGGAATAAACGCTGCAGAGAATGGAATAAGTGCTCAGCCGGTATTTGGTGGCCCGGCCTACTACATTCGGAATGTTCTCTACAATGTGCCCCTGGGAGGAGCGCTAAAAATTCACGGGGGAGTCCCGGGTCTTACCGCTTATCATAACACTTTTATTACCGAAAATAACGCTGGTGCCAAATACCCTAATTCGAACTTCCGAAATAACCTGATTCTTGGTACCGATGGGCCAACAGTGGTTTCTTCATTACGATTCACTACATCCTATTCGATAGCTGATTATAATGGGTATCGCCCAAATCAAGGTCCTGATAGTCCTGAAAATCAATTTAGGTGGTTAACCCCTGAAGGGGAGGAAGTAGCATATAGCACACTAAAAGACTTTAACCAGGCGAGCGGCCTGGAGGCGCATGGTATTACCGTCGATTATGATGTTTTTGAGGATCTTCAGAAACCAATTCACGCATTGGCAAATGGTTTGCCCAGTCCAGTTTATCACGCAGTAGATCTTAATTTTAAACTTAATCCAAAAGGGAAGGCAGTAGATGCAGGGGTTATTATTCCAAACGTAAATGATAACTTCAACGGGAAAGCGCCTGATTTGGGGGCAATCGAAATAGGTAGTCCTGCTGTAACCTACGGAGCGCGTGGTCTTGATCCGGATCAGGAATTCTATCGCTGAGTTGGTAATTGTTTTTAAGAAAGGCAAGAGTGCAGGTGATTTTGAGGAGTTCGACACCCCTGCCTGATAGCTTTGAGATGAAATTGGAATAACCCTGTATATTAATGAACAAACCTGCAACCAATTTTTTATTTATTGTCATACTGACCCTGCTGGGTACTTCTTGTGGCGACCAGGAATCTGCAACCAATGAGCATCCTGCTCCGAATATCATCTATATTCTGGCAGATGACCTGGGATATGGCGAGCTGGGAGCCTATGGACAAACGAAAATTGAAACCCCCAACATCGATGCCCTGGCGCGGGAAGGCATGCTTTTTACTCAACACTATACCAGCGCCCCGGTCTGTGCACCGGCTCGTTATATGCTACTTACCGGCAAGCATTCAGGACATGCTTTTATACGTGGAAATGATGAGTGGAGAGAACGCGGTGAAGTATGGGATTACCAGGCCATGATCAGGGACTCAACCCTGGAAGGCCAACGGCCTATTCCTGCCACTACGGTATTGTTTCCCATGAAACTAAAAGAGGCTGGTTATGCTACCGGAATGGTGGGCAAGTGGGGATTGGGAGCGCCACACACCGATGCCATACCCACCAAAATGGGTTTTGATTTCTTCTTTGGTTACAACTGTCAAAGACAGGCTCACACCTACTACCCGGTACATTTGTACCGGAACGAAACCCGTGTTCTTCTTAGTAATGACACCATCGCTCCGCATACAAAGCTCCCGGAATTAGCCGATCCAAACGATCCCTTAAGTTAC
>BQJT01000065.1 GCA_021604845.1 Cyclobacteriaceae bacterium | reverse complement strand
TTTGAATAACAGTTTTCATTAGGAGTAGTGTTTGTGAATCAGTTCAATATAATAAATTGACAGAACCCATTACTTATAACATCTGAAATTTAATGTTTAAGATAAGCTCTTGATAAAATCCTTTAAAATAAGGTTAAAAAGCGGGAGATGGTAAGATGGTGAAAATTTTGAGTTTGTACCGGCAATACTCTCACCGAATAATCAGTCAGATTCCGAGTGCTGGTCATCAAAACAGCTGCTTATGGTAGTAATTAAAGTTGTTATGGAAAAAGGTTTGCCAATATGTCCCGCCAGGTCCAACTTATCAGCAATATCCGCAGAATCATCCCTTCCGGAAATTAAAATGATGGGAATGGATTTAGTTTCAGGCTTTTCCTTTAGGATTTTCGCTGCCTGCTCTCCACCCATTCCAGGCAGGTTAAGATCTAACAAAATGACCTGTGGATTGTATCCAGGGATGCTTTCCAGCATTGACTCAACGCTGCGGGTTGCCAGCACTTCATACCCTCTTTTCGTGAAGATCTGAGTGACAATTTCCAGCATATCTTCCTCGTTATCGCAGATCAGTATTTTTCTGATAGATTTCTTCATTTGATCTCAATAGGGATTCGACTCACCTGCGGATGGATGTCCTGTGAAATTTTTACAAACAAATTAAATGCAATTTTTGCGCCCTCTAAAATCGATGTTGCCTGCTTTTCGCTGGTCATACTTTCTAAGCAATTACAGAATTTCTTCCACATCAAATCTTCCTTCGAGGCATAAACCTGGTAGAAATGAAACTCTTTTATCACCTGGTTTATATTGTTATTCGATTTTAAATATTGCAAGATAAATCGTCCACCAAGCGTGGATCCCTCCGCTACGTACAATGCTCCCCATATTTTAGCAGGATGAAATAATTGCTGTTCATATTTCTTCAAATCAGGGCTATTGGAATAATCAACTTTCAGTGAGTCCAGGTCCCGCATAAGGTAACTGGTTTTAATGCGGCTTTGAAAGCCCAAACAATCCATTGACTTTGGGGTAAGCAACTGCTCCGATAATTTTTCAACCAGGGAATGGAAATAAAAATTCCTTTCCAAAAGAGCGGTGTATTGATGTACTGTTAATGTCTTATCTACAATTTGCTTTTTGAAATTTAGCATCTCAGCTTTTCGGTGCAGGTCGGAGGTAGCATGTTTTAACTGACTAAGGATCATGGGTAATTATTTTAGAGATCCGGTTTTTGGGAAAGAAACATAAAAGCATGAAAATTTTCCAGGCTCGCTTTCCACCCATATATCCCCGTTATGCCGGTCCATGATTCTCTTTGCTATAGACAAGCCGATCCCACTTCCTTCATAAAAAGAATCGTCATGCAGCCTGGAGAATACCTCAAAAATTTTGTCAACATATTTCAGGTCGATACCTATTCCATTGTCCCTCACCTGGTATTCTATTTTATCAGATGATTCTTTTCCGTTGATGGTAATTTCGGCCTCTTCCTCTTGCCGGGTATATTTATGGGCATTCGACAGTAGGTTGGTAAAAAGCTGTGTGATCATAGTTTGGTCTCCCCTGAGATCCGGAGTTTCTCCGATACTAAAACGAACATTTCTGGTTCGATCGCTAAGCGTAAGATCCTCAATTGCCTGATCCAATATCTTCCGAATTTCTATATTCTCAAGCACCATGGAACCTTTACTAATTCTTGAATAGCTCAAAATGTTTTTGATCAACACCTCCATACGATCGGTGCTGCGAATTATCCTATCCACAATAAGTTTCATTTGCTCATCCAGTTTCTGGGAGTGGTCTACCATTAAAATTTCTCCGAATGATTTAATAGCAGTAAGCGGCAATCTTAAATCATGCGAAACTGTATGACTGAACGCGTCTAATTCCTCATTTTTCCGGTTTAATTGAGCGTTCAATCTCCGAAACTCAGCAGACTTCTGAAGCAATATGTAGTTGATATCCTCCCATAGTTTAGTAGCAACCTTAACCTCCATCCTGGTCCAGGGATCAGCTTGCCCCATTATTTGTTCTGTCCATTTCTGAAATGATTTGCGAGGACTTAATTTTTGTTCACCATTGCCTGATAGAGCGACCGGTTTGCTGGGATTGCCCCCCCAGTTAACTTTGGTAATGATTTCTGGTCTGAACCAGATGATGTATTCTCTTGACTTTTCATTAATTCGAATGGCTAAAATGCCAGCGCCGACATGGTTAAATTCGGCTGCTTCCTGCCATAATGAGGATAACTTATAAGTTTGGAAGAT
Organism: Cyclobacteriaceae bacterium; assembly: GCA_021604845.1. Lineage (GTDB taxonomy): Bacteria > Bacteroidota > Bacteroidia > Cytophagales > Cyclobacteriaceae > SZUA-3. Next base: position 20,133 of record BQJT01000065.1, on the reverse strand, counting down.
ATCCTGTTTGCTGTTTTTCTGAAGCCACTCAACCAGCTTCATGATCTGCGCTGAGCTTGGTGTTTCACCCAGTATGCTCTGATTATCATCAATAATAATTGCTACCCCGCAGCAATCAATTAAATCTGAAATATTAGGCTTGTCACCGGTAAGTCCCTTAACAACATCCCACGATTGAGCCATTTTTTCAAACAGGAGATGACCTGTTTCCTGCATGTTTATTGATTTCTTAGTGTCATCATCCTCCCTTTTGGTATTTAAACCCAGGGAAAAAACCTGGCTTAAAAATTTACAGGCATTCCTGAACTCATAATTCAGGAATTTTGGACTATTATGATGACATGCAATCAGTCCCCAAAGATTGTCTCCATCTAATAAAGAAATGGTTAAGGTAGCAGAGACACCCATGTTCTTTAAGTATTCGATGTGGATCGGAGATACAGCTCTCAAAACTGATAAAGATAAATCGGTGGGAGTTGACTTGTCTGGAATTACCTCAGGATAGATAACTGATGGATTCACATTCACATTCGACACAAACCTCACCAGGTTTTTCTTATAAAGTTCCCGAGCCTGGATAGGAATATCTGAAGCAGGATAGTGTAATCCTTTAAATGGCTCCATTCCAGCCTCCTTGGCCTCGGCGACAACCTCTCCATGCCAATCCTCTGCAAATCGATACAGCATTACGCGGTCATATTGAGTAATCCTCTTTATCTGCTGCACCATTACCTCAAACATTTCATTTAACGCCTGAGAACTTTTCAGTTTTAATAAAGTTCCGTTAAGCAAACCAGTCAAAGGCATCGACCAATCTGACTCCTCATATGGTTCGAACTCAAGTATTAACAAATTGTCACTTCGGTGAATGATTAAATTAAAAGAGATTTTTGTACTATTCCCTTTTTTGGCCATCCAAACTCTGGTGGGGTTTAATTGCTCGAACTCTTGGGATCTCAACCCTAACTGGACAACTTCTTCCAACCCATTACACTCTAAAATGGTTACTTTTTGGCTTATTAACTCAGATGGCTTAAAATTGAGCTGAGTCTCAATATTTACGCTAACCTGAGCGATCTGGAGATCATCACACTTGATTGAAATTAGAAATCCGTGGTCCTGAACAAACTGGGTAAGATGGATAGGCTCCTGCTCACAGGTGGAAAGATCCAGTTGGTGAAATTTATCGATAGTTTTATTGCGGTTAGGGTCCATTTCAATTTAAGTGAATACTCCTTCAATAATTATTAGCCATCTCCCCTACCAATACCAAAGATACCAGAGGTTGTGGTACCAGTGAAAGTGTTCAGCTTCAGAAAGTGATCATCAGAAATAGACCCATATAAAAGTGAATAGATCTTTCCCTATCTAATATAGTAATTTTTCAATAAGGGTGCTACTAAGGTATTTCGCTTTACTAGGTGATTGGACATTGCGAACGTTCAATAACTAAGTCGATAATTCAGATTAATAAATTGAATTTACTTTCTGTAAATAAAAGATTCGAGCTTTACCGGCCCAAGTAATCCGGATTCAATTAATGGGACATCGGTCCAGGGAATCCTGGTTTGATCTCCGGGTAACAAACCTTCTACCGGAATTATGGTGCTCATAATATTAGTATTGGTAAAATCCTCACCAGTGATTGCATCACCGGTGAGCCTGTTTGACCAGGTATTGGCAACCTCAACAACCAGATGGTTTTCTCCGGGCTTTAGGATATTTGTGACGTCAAATTTATATGGTTTTGACCAGGTTATTCCAACATGCTCACCATTGAGCCATACTTCACCCACTTTTGACAAATCACCTAAGTCAAGATATATTTTCTGATTGTCTGAAGCGGTGGATGCGATATCAGCTTGAAACTTTTTTTCGTAGGTTCCGGTGCCAGAAAAATAGCTAACACCTTCAATTTCTGAATCCGTCCATGATGTTAATTCAGGTAAATCAATTTTAGCAGGGGCTCCCCAGTTATCGGGGAAAAACAATTCCCAGTCACCATCCAGTACCTGTGTTTGGATGCTGTTGCTGAGGACTGTTGTCTGATCTTTACCTGTAAGTTCATAAGCCCCCTCTTTCAATAGGAGAAATCCATCTTCCGTGAATTCTAACAGCGGTGGGTGTTGCCCGCCAGTTTCTATTCGATCATAATGTGATGGTGGGGAAGCCTTACTGAATGCAATCAATTGTGAGCCATAAGGAGCCAGTGTCAGGGGAAAAGATGTGTACTCACTGTCCCGGTTATAAATAGAGACCGGAATGATTTTTCCGGATACCGCGTCCCAGATTTCAGGAACTTTGTTTTGCACCCGAAAGCTGCAGTTGCGCGAAACCCATTGATCTGAGGTATTGGCCACAAAGTAGAAATCCAGGTCATCTTTTGTATAATGTATAAAATCCAGCAGAAAAGTTTCTTTATCAGCATAATCGAAATCCGGAGGTACATTGAGCCTGGTTAAAATTTCCAACGGTGTCACTTTTGAAAAGATTTTGCCCATCTGATCCGCACTATTCATCCAGAGCTGATTGATAAGCTTTTTTCCTTCTTCCGGTGTCAAAAGGTTTTTAGCTGCCTGGGCAATTTTCAAAGGCTTTTCTCCCGCAATAACAGCTCCCTGATTCGCTAACTCCTTTAGCTTGACTAATACCGCCGGATTAATAGCATCTTCATATTCCAAAGCCAGCATACTGAAAGATGCACCATTTGACAGCACAAGCCTTCCATCTGCTACCCGCAGGTTATTTAGTAGTATATCGGTGTTAATCACTTCGTAATCATAGCCGGCACCAACACTAAAGTGTGCATTTTTTGGTGTGGCGGAATTTGGAATTTTATCCCCATAATACCACAGCACGTCTGCCTTAAAATCTGCATGCTGGAAAACAGATGAAAGCCGTGATAAATATCTGATAAAAGGCTTAGCTTTCATCCACCATGCGCGCTTGTCATTGAAATGGGTGCCGGCATGATATACGTATCCGGGAAACCCTGAACCCGAAATATTGTGGCTAAATCCATGAAATACCACCCGGTTCATTCCTTCGCAAAAAGCCCGGTCTCCGGTGGGTTTCATATCAAAGGGTCCTTCCTGCCAATGCTGAAAAGAGGTAAAAGCCTCCTCTTCAACGATCTCTTTTTCATAAATATGAGATGCTGCAGCAACCTCTTTTACTACCCGTAAAATATCAATGCTGTCAAGGCCATGGCTATCCTGGTAATATCTTGAATGGTTAATCCAGAATTCACCCCGGGGAATATCCAAAGAGCCCAGGGCTTTTAGTGGCTCTGCCGGTCCATTATACAATGGGTAACCCGGCCCACCAGCTTCGCAGTTGATTTTTAATCCGTACTGATTACAAATTTTCTGAGCATTTCGATACAGGTTATTGATCATCAACTCCGACAATGTCTTTTTAAGATCCCTTTGCACTTTTTCCGTGGTCTGAGTGGAGAAGAGCTGAGGATCGAACAGCGCTGGAATCAGTTTTGCGATGTCATAACCATTTACCTTCTTGAATTCGGATAACATGGTGGATGTCCAGACAAAACCGCGTGCTTCATAGCTGGCCAGATAGAAGCTTTTTAATGCTGTGTTGCGGAAATCACCCAGTACCGGTTTCAGGCGATTAATCACATACATCAAATGGGATTTAACTGCAGCAGAATCGAAGTGGTCAATGGTTAACCCTGCAGAAAGCGGACTGGGGAGTACCACCTGTTGACCGGAATTGGAGCATATATATCTAAATATATCCCAATCGCCAGCGGGGGCCTCCCAGATGAGTTCATCGTTTTCAGAATCAAATAAAGAGGTTACATTAATTATTTTAGTAGTATCCAGTTCGCTGTTCTTACGATTTGCCGGAATAGCTAATAAGGCAACTTCTTCGTAATAAACGGGTTTGCCATTTTCCATAATAGGAATCATAGGCTTATCTGTTCCTCCAATCAGCATTTCTTTGGGGAAGGATACCTCAGGGAAAGGAATTTTGATTTTCTGCACTCCGGAATTTCCCTTTATGCTGGTGCTTGAGGAGTACAGTGACTTACCCCCATGTTTGGGTTCAACCCAGCTTCCTCCCGCGTTCCAACTACTGGCCAGATTCAAACCAACGGTCAAATCAAGTTCTCCGGCCAGGTCAATAATGTATTTGATTATTTGCAACGATTCATCGCTTAAAAAAGCGGGTCCACCCGGAATCATGACATCTTGTTTTGGAACACCGATTTCAAAAAGGTCAAAACCACCAATGCCAGCGTCCTTCATTGCTTGTAGCTCCTGTTTTGCCCTGACCGTATCGATATTCCCATTAAGGCACCACCAGTAAACTTTGGGCTTAGCAGTTCCGGAGGGGTGTAAAAATCCGGCCTTTATTTTTTCGTAGGTATTGTCATTCGTGCTGCAACCCATAAGAAATATCACCAGAACCACAGTCTTGAACACATTCAGGATGGAAAATCTCATATAAGCATTATTAAGTTCTGGTTTCAAAAAGCCCCGTTTTCAAAAATTTGATCATTGGGGACTCTTACAATAGCCGAGCCCAGCTGTCCGCTGGCTGATGTTATGGCAACTTTCATTTCCGTTGTTCTGTTACTGGTTACTTTTTTTGCTCATTGAAAGTCTCTTCGCGAAAAGTTTTAGACCAAGTCTACAGAGCACCCTAAAAATGGAAATAAAGTAGCAAAATAGGAAATCTACTTACTGGTGCCGGGTTGGGTCCGATAATAGTTAGTGGGCTCAAACCAGCGGCTAACTGATTATGAGAAGGAATATTTTAGTGCTCACACCCATAATGGTTGGGATATTGGCCCATCATTTCACACTGGGCATGGGCTTTCCCATTCCTCTGGCGATAACTGCTATACTGGTTTGGATGATGGTGGAGAACCGGGAGAAATATATGCCTATGATCAAGACCGGGTAATAAGCAGCTGCCAACGGAACGCCCATTTCCACCTCAACTGAAAATTCTTAATTCCGGAAGATGCCATTAATGCTAATATATCAGATCGTATAAATGACCGTTGTACTGAAAGGGGAGCATCATTTCGTACCATCGAAGATTTAGAAAAGATTCTAGTCAAAACTTTGATTGAGTAATATGCCAGCCAATGTCTATGCAGGTCGTTCACTACCAAGCCGACCCGGCATTGATTGGAAAGGGTTCGAAATAAACCCGCCAGCTGTTGGTTATCGAAGTGATGAAAAAAAAGCGTTGAAAGGATGATATCAAATTGCAGGCTATTAAATTCCTTTGAGAAAACATCCAGGGTAAGAAACTTGATCTCGGGTTCGGAGCGACAATTTTGAATGGCGTATTGAATTACGTTAGGGTTGGCATCAATACCGGTTAATTCAACCTGAATATTATTTTCCCGGGCCCAGGATAATACCAGCTTCAACATATCTCCTCCACCACATCCCAAATCACATATGGTTAGTTTTCTACCTGGATGCCCGATCGATTTTTGTAACCTATCTATACCGTCAATAGTAAGGCTGTTTCCCCCGAGCAATCGGTTGATAATTTCCAGTTCTTTCAGGGATTGATCCAGAACGGTACCACCGCATTGGAGGTCATCCATGATTTCTGACTTGAAAGACCGATGTGTAAGCCCGGCAATCATTGATTTTGGGAAAGTCGAAGTACCATACTTTCCAGGGTAAGCCCCGGGCCAAAGGCAATACTCAGCACATAACCATGATCCAATGAGCCGGTCCGGAAATCTTCAATTATTCTTCTAAGCACGAATAACACAGTTGGCGAAGACATATTCCCGTAATTTCTCAATATCTCAAAGGCGTATTTATTCTGTTTTCTGGTTAGTTGCAACTCCTCTTCAATCACTTCCAAAATGCGTTTGCCTCCTGGATGTAATGCAAAGTAATCGATTTCTGATAAGTTAAGTTGAAGCTTCTCCAGCAACCGATCACTTAGTTGCTTTACCCCTGATTTAATGACTTCAGGCACATAGCTCGAAAGTCTCATCTCAAAACCAAAATTGCCGATATTCCATGCCATGTCCTGCTTCCCATTGGGAATCAGATCACAATGAAACTTAACCGGCTCCAGTCTTACAGGTCCAAGCGGCAACGATGATTGAACCAGCGCTGCCGCGCCATCACCAAACAACGCATTTGCCAGCATATTGTCAGCGTCCGCTTTCTTCTGAAAGTGAATGCTACAGAGCTCCAGGCAAAGGATAAGTATTACCGCATTGGGATTTGATCGGCAGATACTGTCCCCAATCTTAATAGCATTAAAAGCAGCATAGCACCCCATGTAAGTGATCGATGTGCGCTCCGTACTGGAGGACAAACCGAGGTTCTCAACCAATTCAATATCCAGCCCCGGAGCATACATTCCAGTACAACTTACGGTAATGAGGTGAGTAACCGATGAGTAGTCCTGCAGATGCAACTGACTGAAACAATCTGAAATGGCGGCTTTGGCCAGACCCAAAGCTTTTTCCTGATATACTTTCATCCGATCCTCGATAGTAGGAAAGGGTTCCAGGTCCTTAGTCGGAGGATAGAAACTATTTTCAACCTGATGATAATCCGGGATAACTGAATACCGGTATTTAATGCCGGTTGCCCGATACAACGCTCGTAGTCGCATTGAGTCCTGCTTATTCAATGCATGAGCCCGCTGCATGAAGCCAAGAATATGATCCTGGGAGATTTTTTCACCTGGATTCGCAATGCCGATGGATTGAATGTATGAACTCACTTCACTGATTATAACCAAAAACCTCTAAATTGTTTGCTAACTCTACACAAATGTTAAGTAGATCAACCCTGCTGCATCTGCGGTTTCCGTTTTCTTTTTTCCTTTTGCCGGTATTTCTGTTTGCCTGGAGTCAGTCATCTTCTTTCTCATGGAGTAACACCTTACTGACTTTTTTAATTCTTCACTTTTTATTATACCCAGCCAGCAATGGCTTTAATAGTTACTTTGATCGAGACCAATCGAGCATCGGAGGGCTGCGGGTGCCGCCTCCGGTTAGCCGGGAATTATATTGGGTATCATTAGCACTTGACGCCCTGGCGATTGTATTGGGTTTGCTAATCAGCTGGGAGTTTTCCTTGATGGTGCTGGTTTATGGTTTAGTTTCAAAAGCCTACAGTCATACCAGTATCCGTATCAAGAAATTTCCCTGGCTGAGTTGGCTGATTGCCGGATTTTTTCAGGGTTTTTTCACTTTTATGATGACACTGTTAGGAATAACCGGAGACTCTATAACCGACCAGGTATTGCACCCCAGACTGCTGACTGCGGCGTTCTTAAGTTCTTTACTATTGTGGGGGTCTTATCCAATGACTCAGGTTTACCAGCACGAGGAGGATTTCAATCGAGGCGATATTACTTTGAGTTATCGTTTGGGGGTATTGGGCACCTTTCATTTTACAGCCGCAGTTTTTTCATTAGGTGTATTGGGCTACCTGAGGTATTTTCAATACTATTTTAGTGTGTTTCAGGGGCTTATCTTTATCTCTTTTATGATCCCTGTAGCAATCTACTTTGGGTACTGGTATAACAAGGTGAGGAAAGACCAGGTGGTAGCAGATTTTGATCACACCATGAGGCTTAACCAGGTGTCTGCAATATGCCTGAATATCTGTTTCCTGGTGCTATTAATAATTAACCATTAAAACGGGCGACCATGGGTAAGGTTGACCAGATATTGCGCCACTGGCCTGGCCCTTTTTGCTAGACTCACCGCCAAGGTGGAGGTTCTATTATTACCAAAAAGCCGCTGAAGATGTCTGCCTGTCCATAGTCGGCGTGAAAATTGTTCACTCCATAATCTGACATAATCTGATTCCAGCTGGTTTCTGGAATAATTCCGTTTTTTTAAAAACTCAAATATCAATTCAGAAGCAATACTGGAGGCGTGAATAGCCATAGCCATTCCGTTTCCACAGAGCGGAGTGATCATGCCTGCCGAGTCACCGCACATCAGAATATGACTTTCAACTGGCCGCTTGGTTTCGAAAGAAATTTCATTAATCACCTCAGGTTGCTCAAACAAAAAGTCAAAATTGTAGAACACATCTCGCAAAAAGGGGTTCTTCATCAGAACCTTTTCTTCCAATGCTTTCAGGTCACCCAAACGTTTTAGAGCAATCCGAGAAGCCAGGTAGCATAAGTTTAATTTGCCTTCTTCGATCCCGCTTATCCCGGCATAACCTCCATTGAAGTTATGTAATGCAATTTCATTTTCGGGGAATGCTCCTTTAAGATGATACTTTACCCCAACATAGGGAGATTTTCTTTCAATGAACGGTCGTTTTAAGAACTTGTCCAGAGTGGATCTTTTCCCAAAGGCACCAACAACTATTGAACAGTTGATTTTCTGATGATCATTAAGTTCAACTTCGAATTGATCGCTATGGAAATTCACGGATTTTACGTATTTCCTGGTAATAATTTGCACACCTTGACCACTTATCTTTTCGTATAAAAAATGGTCAAAAGTAAAACGACTAATGCCGAACCCTCCAAGTTTCAATTCTAACCTGGCAGATTCACCATTGGTGGACGTCAAGAGTAGTTTGTTTATTAGCGGAGGGTTAAATTGAAGGGGAAAGATTTCTTGTCGTTCTAAAAAGGGCCTTACCTCATTGGAAATGTATTCACCACAAACCCGATGAAAAGGATATTCCTTTTTTTCGACTAAAATCACCTCCACACCCTGTCTGGCAAGCTGCCAGGCACAGGTGAGACCGGCTAAGCCGCCACCAATAATCACTACCTGGGTTTTTTTCATACCTCGGCGTTATGCAGTTTATTTCGCATTTTTACAATCAGGGCCAGTTCAGATGTTTGTGCAAAAAATCAAAAGTGCCATCATTTCGGGAGGCGTGGCCGCCATTAAAGAACTCAATTTCCGTTTTATCCAACATATTAAACTGGTGGTACAAGTGGGCGACTTTGGCATATTCATAACCTACCCATTCATCTGGTTGCACCAGATCATGCCGACCGCGCTCGACCATAAACGGCCTGGGAAAAATAAGGTAAGCCATTTCCGCATAACTAAATGTGCTCCCCATATTAAAATAGGGCATTTCCCATTCGATGGTATTCATAAAACTATTGTAGTAGTGGGTATCCGCAACCTTTCGGGACCAGTCACCGAAATCAGCCGAGCAGATTGACAAACAGTAACCCTCCAGCACCGCAGGTACCCTCATGGCGGTTTCTCCACCGTAGCTTTTACCATAAAAAGCGATCCTGTCTTTATCTACAAATTCAAGCCCACCCAACCATTCAAGCATTTGCTGATGCTGTGCTATGATAAAGGAAAACAGCGTTTTTTTCAGGGTATTGGCTTTACGATCAAGCCACCGGTATTGGTCTTCCCCTCGGAAAAGTCCGTTCGGAACATAGACCACAAACCCCTGGTCGGCCAGTTTAGCGGCCATATTGTAATAACTGGTATTCCCTTCGATCAGTGTTTGGGGTACACCGTTTCGACCGTGCTGGGTGACTACCACCGGGCGTCTTTCGCCGGGTTGAATATCTTTTGGTATCAGGATAACACCAGGGCTAACAAAACTGTCATGGACATCTAAAACAACTTCAAATCCAGTCCATAACTCCCGGTCATAAATTTTTCGGGTACGGGCGTTGGGAGGTAGTGGGTGGTCATAGAATTTTCCCAAAACCTCTTCCCAGAAATAAGTCCTATAAGTTTTTCCCTGTTCAATAAAAGACTCCGGAGAGAAGTAGGGATGGTAACTTTTAGTGCTCCATTTCTTCTGACCAAATTCAGGCATCACCTGATAAAGGAAGAATCGGTTTCTTTGGTAATCGGAATCGCGTAACAGCCATTGAATATGATCTTCAATTTCTTTAACCTGGCTCATTTGTCTGCTTTCAGGGTCAAAAGCAGTACGATTATCCTCAGGGACTTCTGCCGAAATGGCCAAAGTTTGGTTATGCCCCAGCTGACTGGCAAACTCCTCCAAAGCCTGCTGTGAACCGAACCTCAAAGGAATGTTTCCCCCACCAGCAATCAGGGTCCTTTGCTGCCAGTCGGGTTTTAACAAATCATCGATCCGATTAAACTCTTGTTGAACCTGCTCAAATTCGGGAGTCTTGATGCTCCCTTTATACCCGGTATAGGTAGCAGCGAGATAGGGTACCGGTTTGGCAGTTGCTCTTTCGAGTTCCTCAGGAATTTTGCTATGTTCAACAATCAATGCCCTGGGTGCTATTAGACTGGCCAGTTCAGCATCTCCAAATTCGGTGAGCAGACCCCACACATTTCGGTAAATAGGTTCATCCCATACCCGTTGCCGGGAATCGAAGTACCCGCTCACCATAACCGCCTCTATCCGGGTATCCACTGCCGCGGCATAAAAGGCAATGAGTCCGCCTTCGCAGTAACCGGCCACGCCTACCTTGGCTTGACTATCGGATGCTTTAAACCAGTCAACCGCTGCCTTGATTTTCTGCACTTCATAGCCAATTATATGTCTGCCCATGTGAAATGCCTGCCGGTAAATCCACTCCCGATAGGTCTGTTTTCCTCTGGATGCCAGGTCAACCTCGGACCGGCTGATCAAAAGTGGAACCAGCACTTGAAACCCGTTTTCACCAAGCCTGCGGGCGAATTGCGACTCGGCCGGGATACCCGGTGCCAGGCCTATCACCTGTTCCGGTGTTTGATCCGCATCCGGGATAGCGATGATATTAGCTACGGGTTTTACTTTTGGTTGAATGAGCAGTCCATCGCCATAAACACCCTTGAGCACCGGCCAGCGTACCCGGTAAATGCGGTATTTTGAGGTTTCCGCAATCACTTCCGAATCCTTGACGTCGGCTACCTTTTGCATAGTTACTGGTGCAATGTTCGGTTGCGGACCGGCACTGTAGCTGGTATCGACTTCGCTATTGGTAATACCGATATACTGCATAAAGCGACGGCGATTTGGCTCAATCGACTGCTGATAACTTTCTTTAGACCCGAATTCATAGTTCCAAAGTTGAGATCGATTCTGGGCCGACTGGTCAATTTTCGCCTCGATCAATCGATGAGCCCCCCACATCATAGTATCGGACAGATGATTTTGCCAGGTCAGAGGAGCAGTTCCGGGTAGCACCTCGGGCAGGCTATCGTAAGAGAGTTTTTGATTTAAAGCGGGGCCTTGAAAAGCTTCGAGGGGCTTTGTTATAAGGACCAACAGAGCCATCATACACAGGAAAAGATTGTGCATGTTCTTTCTTAATTTCCAGTTAGATCTCATTGATAGTGGTTTTTTACTTTACTCATTTTGATTAGCGGTCCATTTATTCATCAGCCATATCCCTGGTATCAGGACTAGTGTGATCAACCAAATAGACAATTTAGCTAGCTCTACTGCAAGAGGACTAATATAAACGTCTACTATAAGGATGACAATCCTGATGCCAACTATGAAGTGTATTTCGACATATTCTACTTGCTTTTTAATATCTTGATGGAAACAAATGTTTAATAGAATGAGGCGATTCGATGTTAAAAATCCTAATATTAAATATTTCAAGAGTAAAATGAATTCCAACAAAGGTTAAAGCGCCGGTCTTCCGATATATCCATGAGAAGTGAGTGGAGTAGCATAAGCTTACTTTTTCTTTTTTGTGTTGCGGTGATTGGCACCTCCTTAAGGGCAATTCATTTTGTTGAACTTCCTCTCCAGTACCCCTTTCTGGTACACGCTCACTCCCATGTTGCATTCCACGGTTGGGTATATACCCTGATAATGCTTTTGACCACTGGTTTATTCCTTTCGAAGCAACAAGTTGCAAAAGGACTATATGGTCTTCAGTTTAAAATCACAGTTTTTGTCATAGTTGGGATCTTGGTTTCCTTTGCACTCCAGGGATACGGACTATATTCTATAATCTTTTCGTCGCTGTTTCAGCTACTCAATTACTGGTTTATATTCAGGTTTTTTAAAGACAGCAACAGCTTCGAATCAAAAGCGCCTCCGATCATTTCAATCCGCCTGGTAAAAACAGGGTTTTGGCTTGGATTGCTGTCCACACTGGCACCCTGGGCTATCGGTGTTTTATCCGCCAGGGGTCTTTCTGGTACCGAAGCGTATCATAGCCTTGTTTATTTTTACCTCCACTTCCAGTACAATGGTTGGTTTTTATTTGTAGTACTTGGCTTACTGTTCAGGTTTTTAGAGCACCAGGAAATTCGATTTGACGTGAAAGATGCCAACTACTTCTACTGGTCACTGACATTGGCGGTGGTACCTGCGTACACGCTTTCATTATTGGGCATGAGTTTTAGGGATTCCCTCATGCTTCCGGCAATATTTTCTGCCACCTTGCAATTATTCGGATTATTCTTCCTATGGAAAATGTTGAGATTGGTTCTGGTTAAATGGTTTTCACAAAGTGATATTTTGTTACGGATTTTCACTTTGACCGCCCTTATATCCTTTTTTCTTAAGGTGATTCTTCAGGCTATATCAATCATTCCTGTAATGGAAACATATGCTTTTGGCAGCAAAAACCTGATACTGGCTTATTTGCATTTAAGCTTAATTGGAGTTATTTCGTTTTTCCTGATTGCCTTCATGCTCCGGTTACAATGGTTAAGCAGGCAATGGCCTACCTTTGTTGGGAGCACCTTCTTGATCATCGGATTTATGGCGACAGAAATAATATTGGTTTTAAGTGGTTTTAACTGGTGGTATCCTCATACACTTCTCTTCGTTTTTAGCGGATTGATGGCTGTTGGTATTCTGTTGTTATTGTTTGGCACATTCAGTTTAAAAGAGATTTCAGATAGTCGCACTATAAATCTGTGAATTCTTCAAATCGCAAATTTTTGGGTCGATTGCCATACAAACATTTCGTATAAACGCTCGACCTTTTTCCGTAATTTCAATTTCCTTGTGGCTCAGTGTCACAATACCATCCTTTATGTGCTCCTTTAAATATTTATCTACATTTCGAAGATGTGGCAGATAATATTGATCCTCATGCCAGGAGGTTTTTAGTTTACACATAAGATTTAATATGTGTTTTCTCATGATCTTTTCTTCGGGATTGAGTACGTGCCCCTTATAAATGGGGAGTTCACCATCAGCAATAATTTTCTTATATTTTTCAACTTGCTTTTCATTCTGCCCATAAGCAGACTCCGTATCTCCTATTGCTGAAACTCCCAAACCAACTACCAACTTTGTTTTACTGGTGGTATAACCCATAAAGTTGCGATGCAGGGTACCATTAACGGCAGATCGAAACAGGTCATCTGATTTCAACGCAAAATGGTCCAGACCGATTTCAACATAGCCCAGAGATTGAAGCATTTGCTTTCCTAGTTCATAGATAGCCCTTTTCTCTTCATGCTGTGGTAAGTGCAATTTTGTGAACATCCGTTGTCCCGGCTTCTTCCAGGGAACGTGTGCATAGCTGTAGAAAGCGATCCGATCCGGCATAAGTTGAGCTACCTTTTCAATGGTGCTCTCAATACTTTTCTTGGTCTGCCTTGGTAAACCATATATCAAATCAAAATTGATCGATGAGTAACCGATTTTACGGGCGTTATCCGTCACCGTTCTTACTACCTCGAAAGATTGTATCCGATTAATAGTTTTCTGTACCACGGGATCGAAATCCTGTATGCCCAAACTCAATCTGCTAAATCCCAGGTCATAAAGGACCTGGAGGTGTTCAGTGGTGGTATTATTCGGATGAGCTTCAAATCCAAACTCTCGATTTGGAGGAATGCATGCCTTTTTTAGAATCTTCCCGATAAGTAACCCAAGATTTTTGGGGCTAAAGAAAGTTGGTGTTCCTCCGCCCAGGTGAATTTCCTTTAATTTTGGGTCCTGTCCGAATATACGATAGTAAAGCTCCCATTCCTTTAGCAGGCTGCTGATGTAGGGAAATTCGACATTGTGATTTACTGTAATGCGCGTGTTGCAACCACAGTAGGTACAAAGGCTTTCACAAAACGGTAGATGTATATAAAGACTAATGCCAGATAGATGGGTTTCATTAAACACCTGCGCTACATGGCGATTCCAAACGTCGGGTGCCGGTGGTGTGGGGTTCCAACAGGGGACCGTTGGATAGCTCGTGTACCTTGGTCCGGGTACATTATATTTTCTGATCAAAAAACTATTTTCCATTACAGCAGCAAATATCTATAAATTTATTCATTTAATAAGTAAATTAGACCTAAATATCTAATATATTTACCTCCGTCTATTTTTCAATCTTACCAATCAACCTTTTAATATGAAGGAATCTACTCTCAAAATCTGCTTCTCAGAAACAACCTCTCAAGTCACTGCCAGGGCTATTCCGGATCCAACAACCTATCACTATGACGAGGTGTGGAAAGAATCATTGGATTATTTCGGAGGAGATGAACTGGCTGCTAATGTATGGATCAAAAAGTATGCGCTTAAGGACTCACAAGGTAATTTATACGAGCTCAGTCCGGACCACATGCATAGGAGGATGGCTGCTGAAATCTCCAGGATAGAAAGAAACTATCCCAATCCGATTGAGGAAACTGAGATTTATCAAGCCCTGCAAGGATTTCAGTACATAGTTCCACAAGGCGGGGTTATGACGGGGCTGGGAAATCCATTTCAAATTGCTTCCTTGTCCAATTGTTTCGTAATTGGCCATAAAGGAGATGCCGACTCCTACGGAGGAATCATGAAAACGGATGAAGAACAAGTGCAGTTAATGAAAAGGAGGGGGGGTGTCGGTCATGATCTGTCCCATATTAGGCCCAGGGGCTCGGCGGTTATGAACAGTGCCTTGACTTCCACGGGAGTTGTTCCTTTCATGGAAAGGTATTCGAATTCGACTCGTGAAGTTGCTCAGGATGGCCGTCGTGGAGCGCTTATGCTATCTATTTCCATCAAACATCCTGATGTGAAGGATTTTATTGATGTAAAGTTGGACGGTAAAATGGTCACCGGCGCCAATTTATCAGTGAGGATCGATGATGATTTTATGCAGGCTGTGGAAAGTGGGGTTCCCTATGGGTTACAATACCCGGTTGATTCGTCACAACCGACTACCAGGGTTGACATTGATGCCAGGAAGCTTTGGCAACAAATCATCCACAATGCCTGGTCATCAGGTGAGCCGGGAATATTATTTTGGGATACTATTACTAAAGAATCAATTCCTGACTGCTATGCTGATTTAGGGTTTACCACAGTTTCTACCAACCCCTGTGGTGAGATACCTCTCTGCCCATATGACAGTTGCCGGCTGGTAGCCATTAATCTGTTTAGTTTTGTAGAAGCTCCATTTACTGCCACTGCCCGGTTTGATATTGACAAATTTCGAAAGTATGTGGGCATTGGTCAAAGAATCATGGACGATATTGTTGACCTGGAGGTAGAGAAGATCGATCAGATCCTAAGTAAGATTGAATCTGACCCACAGTCATACGAAATCAAAAGAACCGAACTTAAGCTTTGGCAGAAGATAAGGAATAAATGCGTGGAAGGTCGTAGGACCGGTCTGGGGATTACCGCGGAAGGAGATATGCTGGCAGCACTTGGCTTAACTTACGCATCTGAAGAGGCCATAGAATTCTCCGAGAATCTTCATAAAGAGCTGGCCATTGCTGCCTATAGGGAATCTGTAAAACTGTCCAGGGAGAGAGGTTCGTTCCCTGTTTTTGATGCGCAAAAAGAAAAAAATAACCCATTTATACAAAGGGTGCGAAATGAGGACCAGGCTCTTTATCAGGACATGATGCAACATGGAAGACGTAACATAGCGCTGCTGACAATTGCTCCAACTGGTACCACCAGTCTGATGACCCAGACAACCTCCGGAATCGAACCTGTTTTCATGGTTTCTTACAAAAGAAGGAGAAAAATTAACCCGGAGGACCTGGAATCAACCGTTGATTTTACCGATGAAGTCGGTGACCGCTGGGCGGAACATCATGTTTTTCACCACAAGTTTATCAATTGGATGAACAGTCAGGGCATAAATGTCAAGGAGTTGGATAGCCTTAGCGACGAAGAGTTGGGTAAGATTGTGGCTCAATCTCCCTATAACAAAGCCACTGCGGCTGATATTGATTGGATAAATAAGGTTAAGATGCAAGGGGCGGTTCAGAAGTGGGTGGATCATTCAATTAGCGTGACGGTCAATTTACCTGAAGACGTTCCTGAAGAGCTAATAGGAGATATCTATTTTACTGCCTGGCGAAGCGGCTGTAAGGGGATCACGGTCTACAGAGACGGGTCAAGGTCGGGGGTGATGGTAAACGAATCTACCAATGAAACACCAGTCGGTATTGCTGAAACCCGGCCACCTAAAAGACCTGTCCGGTTGAAAGCGCGCATCATTCAATTCAATAATGACAGTGAGAAATGGATTGCTGTAGTTGGGATGTATAAGGAAAAGCCATATGAGATCTTTACCGGTAAAGCAGAGGATTCATTCGCCATTCTTGGTACAGTAACACATGGTTGGGTGATCAAGAACCGGACAAAGGACGGTAACAACCGGTATGATTTTCAGTACGAAGATAGAGACGGGTACAAGGTGACTATCGAAGGTTTGTCAAGATCATTTGATCAGGAATTCTGGAATTATGCCAAACTAATATCCGGAATTCTACGTCATGGCATGCCACTGAAATATGTGGTAGATCTGGTATCTAACCTGAACCTTGACGGGGCATCGCTAAATACCTGGAAAAATGGAGTGATCAGGGCATTAAAGAAATTTATTCCTGATGGAACCACTCCAACGGACGACACTTGCCCCGAGTGCAATGATCAGACACTGGTTTACGAGGAAGGATGTCTGTCCTGCAGGAGTTGCGGGTTCACGAAATGTGAGTAAGCATATGCATGTGGGCAGCAAATGAGAATACATGAGCTTTGGCAGGCCACCATACCTTGCTTTATGCAGGGCACATCCTGTTAATTTTGGAGTTCAATAATAAGAGCGCATCATGAGCAGCCTGCAATTCGTTCAACATGCAGGTTCTATGCTCTTTAAAAATTGTTCTGCTGCTTCTAAGCAGCGAGGAATAGTAATCAATTCCTGATTTCAGGTTTTCCAGAAAATCAAGCAGATATTTAAATCGTTTCATATTCATTTCAAGCTCGGATTCCTGCACCTTATTTTCAAGGTAACTTATATAAAGCCTCAGTTCTTTGATAAACATATTAGGGCGATCAGTTCTTGAGATAACATTTGTTCTTCCGTAAATGTGATCGACCATCTCTTTAAAACTCAATTTTTTTGAGAAGTAAGCCATGTTCGGTCCGGGACATATTAAGACTCCCTCACCTTCGGTCTTATGATCCACATGGTTTATTATTAAAGGTGCGGTACTCAGGCCCAGGCAAAGACAAGAGTTTTCTACAATCTTTTCAAATTTTTGGCGCTTAACCTCAGCAGGTAGTTCTTCGTTGTTGAGCTGATTCAGCTTAAGATGCTGGTATTGACGGGAGGCAGTACAAATAGGCTGTTCGGTAAACTCTGTGTTGAATGACAGATATTTCTTTGGACACGAGCTCCCAGGCCGACCTTTAGCTATCAATGACTGCTTTTCAAGGTCTTTGGTATTTCCCCGCAGGTTATTGAAAGGCACGCCTAAAGGAGAAATATTGCTCAGATAAAGATCCTCCTCTCTGGCAGCAATTAGTTTCTCAATGGTTGCTTCATCCACTGAAGTTGCTTCAGGCACTAACAGAAAGGGAGTTCCCCAGCCAACAGAATCGACCTGGTAATGATCCAATAGGAATTTGTGCTCCTGGGCCGTTCCAACGCCCCCTTGGGCGGTAATTTTCAACAGTAACGGTTCTTTAGGGATTACTCTGCCTTTAGTGCTTAGCGCACTGACCAGTATCTCATGCAGGGATTGTTGTAATTCATCACGCTTTTCCTTGAATTCAGCCAAAATGGGTCCCATAAGATATCCATCGGTAGCAAACGCATGACCTCCGCAGTTCAATCCCGACTCCACCCGGAACTCCGAAACCCACAGCCCTTTTTTGGCCAGGAACTTACCCTGGATCATGGCGGATCGAAAATCACTTACTTTTAAAATGATCCTTTTTCTTATATCCCCATTTACATCAGGGAAAAAATCCTCAAAAGATTCGAGGTAACTGAACAAACGAGGATTCATACCAGCTGAGAAAACAATAGAAGAGTTTAAATCACTGTTGGCATATCCACGTAAAGCAGCATGGGCATCGTTAAACTCTATCGGCAACTTTTCATTATCTCGATAATTATCCTTATCGAGCTTGGTCATAATGTTAACATTGATACTGCCCATACGAATATTGCTCTTCACCCATTTCCTTATTATATCCCAGTCAAACCCATCATCGATAAGCAGCATGAATTTCTTTTTTAAATCCCCGGAATCTGGCAACAGGTCAAAATACTTGATCACTTCCTCATATTTTTCGGCGGTTACATCACATAAAGCGTCAAACTGTTGCCGGGCTAAGATATTGATTAAGTTCAGATAGGAGGTTATCCGTTTGGCCCGGAAGTCTGTCATTTTTGTGGTAATCGCTTCATAGGACAGGTTGTTTTCTGTACAGAAGAATTTCCGCATTTTTTCTAAAAGCATATCATCGCTGATAAAAATGACAGAATCCACGCCGTATCGTGAAATTTTCAAAGGTGTATCTACGGTAAATCCGATACCCATGACCGGAATATGAAAAGTGTGAACATTGCTTGTCATCGTGTTATATCTACTAAATGATCATCTGCAAAGTAACACAATAATAAAGATATATAGGTCTATTTATCTTTATTTTAATACCTGTTAAAAGAAAGCTCCTGCTTGAGAGAAAGTCGTCGGTTTAAAGCGATCACAAAAGAGTATTTCAAAATTTGGATAGGCAACAAATATTATAGATATTTAGGTCTATATAGCTAATATAATGTCAAAGAACAGTTCACCATCTTCTGAAAATAACATCAACAAGAGTTTGAGTTATTTTATGGATCCCAAAAATTGGTGGGGCCCTTTATTGTTCATCTTAATAATAAGTCTAGCTGGGGTAGGCATGATCGGGTACCAAACCTACTACGAGGCTCCCCCCATGACAGGATTTAAAACCACTGCTGGCGAAGTGATCATTGGCAAAGCGACCATTGAACAGGGACAGGAAGTTTTCCATAAATACGCACTTATGGAATACGGAAGTATGTTCGGTGACGGGGCCCAAAGAGGTCCTGATTTTACTGCCGAGGCATTGCACTTGGTAAGCCTTTTCATGAAAGATTTTTATGCTGAGGAATTCAAAACGGTAAACGGTCGAGCTCCATCAGATACTGAGCTAAAAATAATTCAGGAAAACGTTAAGCAGGAACTTAAGAGGAACCATTACGATGAGAATGAAAACATAGTGGTCCTTTCCGATGCTCAAACCTATGCTTTGAAGCAGTTGAGGAGTTATTACCAAAATAGTTATTTAGACGAGGACGATACAAAATCGTTCCCGCCTCCCGGTTATATCTCCAATAAAGAAGAGCTGTCCGATCTAGCTGATTTTTTCTTTTGGGGAGCCTGGGTTTGTGTGGCAGAAAGGCCGGGTAGTGTATTTAGCTACACACACAACTGGCCATATGATCCTGATGCCGGAAACACACCCACATCACCTACCATATTGTGGAGTGTAATAGGGATGTTAACCTTTGTGCTGGCCTGCGGGATCGTGTTGTATTACATTGGTCAATACAATCAACTCCCCAATAAGTTTTTTAAAGCGCCTTCCAAAGACCTTTTAACCTTACAAAAAGTCAGCGCCTTTCGTCCAACAAAGACCCAGCGAGCTGCCTTTAAATTCTTTTATGTGGCAATTATTCTTTTCCTGTTACAGGTATTCAGTGGTGTACTGACCATTAACCATTTCGTTAATTTCCTGGGAATCGTTGGAATTAACATATCGGAAGCCCTACCAATTACCGTAACCCGAAGCTGGCATTTAATGATTTCTTTGTATTGGATTTCGGCATGCTGGATTGCTTCATCGATTTTCATATTGCCTATACTCTCCAAACGAGAAGTGGAGGGACAATTACCATTAATCAACCTTTTGTTTGTGTTGGTTTTTATCCTGGTAGGCGGTTCTCTAGTGG
>BQJT01000064.1 GCA_021604845.1 Cyclobacteriaceae bacterium | reverse complement strand
TACAAGTATTTCAAACCTGTGAAATATATAACAATGAATTAATGGATGTAGTGATATCGGATGCTACCTATTGACTTTTGCAATAAGATAAATGGTGTTAAGCATCCAGGAAAAAATCATTTGGAGCATCTCTAAATAACGGAACCAGGTGGAGTCATGATAAAACATCCAAAACAGCCAGGGAACTTCAACAAGAGCAGGCGGAAAATGCCACATCCATGGTTTTCAGGGCTAACAAAAAAAAACCAGCATAGAATCAATTGATCAACAGGTTTTTTCTTTTTCTGGCATAGTTTATTGCCGAAAGTCAAAGACATAGTCCGGCTGTTTGCCGGGAAAGGTGAGATATATGTAACATTAGTAACAGGTTGTGTAGTACACTAAAGAGACAACAACCCTATTTTTGTATTTATAATTATTCACTATAGATAATCAAGAAAATTAACGAAAGAAAAAATTTATCTAAAAAAGCTCAATGGGGTAACCCGGTCATGCCGGGATCGATACTATTTAACAGCAAAGGGAGATGGGAATAATATTATGGGGAATGAGTGTAGTGAATGCTTTTGTTTTATTTTTGTTCATTCATTTAATAGTGGGAAGCATTAGAGGAATCTACAGGTATAGAATGATTGAAAAATACCAGTACGACTACTATGATGATCATCCTTTAAAACTAATCGGCAGAGTAGGACATAATTTGTTTTACGGCACCTTCACGCTACCGGCGTTTTATATTTCAGTTTCACTAACTACTGTGGCACTTTTTGTGCTCTCCCTTAGCTAACCCCGTCAAAACCGGACGGTTTCCCTTGAACAGCCTGGCGACTGGTCTTAAGGTGCCCAGATAAAAAAAGACGATGCCCGACATGTGATACATGTAACATTCATGTGTGACTATGTAATGTAATTGCCCTGAAATAGGACCAACTTTGAATTGTAAATTGAAAACATATTGCTATGTCCAGACAGAAAGAAGGGAAACCCAAATCAGACAAGACTGCTGCTACCCGAACATTGAAGGAAAAGCGCGCTGATAAAGAAGCGAAACGCAAGCAAAACAGAAGCGAAGACTAGCATTCAAACCCCAGCACTGTGGCAAATAATGAACAAGATAAGTCTAAAAGTTTCATTGTGGTAGAGATTGTTGAGTATGTGCCCCATTCGGTAGTGATCAAAACAATCATAAAAAAAACCACCGGAAACGTTACGGTTTCTTCGGTTGATACCGGGGGGGCTTTAGCAAGAGTAGCATCTCCATTTGACACCTTTATCCAGGTGATCGATGGAAAGGCTGAGGTGGCGATAGAAGGCAAGACACACATGCTGGATATAGGACAAGCTATTATCATCCCAGCTCATTCCAGTAGTGTTATTAAGTCTAATGTCAGGTTCAAAATTATCTCAACCATAATCAAAAGCGGGTATGATGAAATACTTGTCTAACACAAACTTCCGGTAACTAGAAAGTGCCAATATATTTTTGGATACAACCCTGTCTATTGAAAAAGTATTACTTGAAACGGATAAAAATTTGACCCGGCAGAAATAGCTTAAGGAAGAACATTATGAGCAAACAATTCGTACAAAATACCTATAACCCCGGTGACACGGTGTATGCAAAGGTAGCACCATCCCTGAAGCTGATCATCCGGAGGTATGTTGATCGTATATATTATTGTAAAATACAGGAAGATCCGGAAAGAAAAGAGCTGGTATATTTTGAAAGGGAGCTGGTTGAAAACCCTGCACTGGCAGATGCAAACAGAAAAAGGCGCAATTGAATAACGAAAATGGCTCACACTGCGTTATCCATTATCAGAGGGCTTTCCGAAAATGAATTGGGAATGGTAAAAAAAAGAAAATCCACCCTCAAATAGACCAGATATAGGTATCTTGCAGTATGGACATCGTTAGAAGTTGGAGAGAGCAAAAAATAATGCTCAAAAGAAGGTTCCCCGTCCTGAGTGATGAAGACTTTCTCTTTGAACTAGGCAATCGAGAAAATATGCTTAGTAGACTTGAAAAAAAACTAAATAAGTCAAGGGTAGAATTGGAATCACTTTTTGCGGAGTTGCAGACCTATTAACTGTGCCAAATCGTACCTTGAGAGGACAGATTGATGCACTTATATTGCAATTCTCACAATCCCCCATCAGCCTGTCGATTTAAACCCCGTTGCTTCTCTGGCTTTGTTTAGCTCAACTCCCGTTGAATAGTGCTGCCAAAGCAATTCCGTCTGGCAGTTTTAACCACAACCAAACACTATTAAAGAAATAAAATGAGTATAAATATAAACATGGCCGTCCTGATAGATGGTGATAATATACCATCTGCCAATGTGAAGGAAATGATGGAGGAAATTGCCAAATATGGTAATCCCACCATCAAAAGAATTTACGGTGACTGGACAAGACCGGGTTTGAATAAATGGAAGAACTTGCTTTTAGAAAATGCCATAATGCCTGTGCAACAATATGGCTACACCACTGGCAAGAACGCCACTGATTCCGCCATGATAATTGACGCAATGGACATACTTTACAGCAACAAAGTGAATGGTTTTTGTCTTGTTTCCAGCGACAGTGATTTTACACGATTAGCTACCAGGCTAAGAGAAGCAGGAATGCAGGTAATTGGAATTGGAGAGAAGAAGACCCCTAACCCATTTATTGTTGCCTGTGATAAATTCATTTACATAGAGATCTTAAAGAAACAAACAGAAGAAAAAGCGGGTAATACAGCATCCACAGAACTTACTATAGATAAGATAACCGAAAAAGATATAAACCTTATTCGAACCACCATTAATGATTTATCAGATGATGATGGTTGGGCCTTTCTGGGGGATGTTGGAAGTTTAATACAGAAGAAACGGCCTAATTTTGACTCGAGGAATTATGGATTTGAAAAACTAACACCGCTGATAAAGTCAACTGACCGGTTCGATATTGAACAGAGAGAAACCCCCAGAAGCAGGCATAAATTAATTTATGTAAAAAATAAAAAACGGCAGGTTACAAAAGCCCGGTAACCCGATAATTGAATCAGTAAATGATCGCGGGAGTTCTTCTTAAATATTGATTGGTTTCAAGTTCTTGCAGAACAAAATGCGCTACATCTGCCCTGGAGATCAGTTTTGTTAAAATATAGCTGCCCAGGCCCTCTCCATGTTTATAAATGCCTTTCTTTTTTCCGCTAATCAGTTGTCCGGGCCTAACAATGGTCCAATCCAGGTCACTATTTTGTATCAACTTTTCCTGCTTTTCTTTATCCCTGAAATAAAAGAACAAAATGAACGGAATAACAAACAGCGTATAGTATAACCCTAGCTTAAAGCGGCTGTCACCAATTCCTAATGCAGTGATACAAATGAACCTTGACACCCCTGATCGCTTCATTGCTTCAATTATGTTTGCTGTCCCTCTTGACAAGATGCTGGTTTTTATAAAGAAACGTTTGTGACCTAAGGAAGAAATGACCGCGTCCTGATTTTGAAATGCCATTATCAGAGAGTCAAGCTCAAGCACATTGCCCTGTACCACAGTCAAATTGGGGTGTTCTTTTTTTATTTTTCCTGGTTTACGAACTATTGCCGTAACCTTATGTCCCTTCTCGAGTGCCTGATTGATAATATGAGCACCGGTCTTACCAGTGCCACCTATAATCCCGATATTCATATTTTGGTCAATTGTAGTTTTGGATATGCTATTTTTACACGGGGATTTCACGCCCCAATAGCATTCGATCTGTATTATTTATCAAATAAACTTAAATCAGCCCAAATACGGCATCTCAATCAGCGAAATCATCACATTAAATATTTTATTAAATTCATAATTGAAACTATTCGTTTACATCTGTTGGTAAACCCTGAGATAAACAAACATTATCTAAGCAATCGTTTACCCATGCTTATATGTCAAAGAGAATAACCATAAAGCAACTGGCTGCCACATTAGGAGTATCGGCGGCTACGGTTTCCCGCGCTTTGAATGACTCTTTCGAAATTAGCCAGCCACTTAAAGAGAAAATTAAGGCATATGCGAAAAGGGTTGGTTACAATCCTGATCGCATTGCAGTTAACCTCAGGAGGGGAAAAACAAAAACAGTGGGAGTGATTGTCCCATCAATCTCCTACAATTTCAATTCCAGGGCTATCGAAGGAATCGAAAAGATAATGATTCCTATGGGGTACAAGGTGCTTATCTTTCAGACCATGGAAGGTTACCAAAGAGAAAAAGAAGCTGTTGAATACCTGATTTCGATTAACATAGATGCCGTTATTGCTTCAATTTCTGCCGAAACAAACAAGTATGATCATTTTGACCAAATACGTCAAAATGAAATCCCGTTGGTGCTGATTGATCGTACATCAAAGTACGTGGAGGCCTCAGAGGTGGTGATAAATAATGAACTATCCTCATACCTTGCTGTTAAACACCTGATCGAAACCGGGCGTAGAAAAATAGCCTGGATTACGGGCCCCAAGGGACTGCCATTGTCCCAACTACGACAACGAGGCTATGAAAGGGCCCTTGAACAATTTAATATTCCATTCGATCCAAGGCTAATATGTAATTGTACGTTCAACACGGATATGGGATTTGAAGCCACCAAAAATCTGATTTCCAAAAACCCTGATATTGATGCCATTTATGCACTCAATGATCGAATTGCTATCGGTGCTATCGGGGCTATTCACAGCCTTAATCGCAAGATACCGGAAGATATAGCGGTAGTGGGATTTAACAATGAACCTTTTGATCCACTGATAAGCCCATCGCTTAGCAGTGTTTATATGCCATCGATTAAAATGGGAGAAGAAGCCGCGAGGTTGGTTTTGAGCCACCTTAAGGAGAAGAAATTTCTTCCTCAAAAGAGGATATTCGATACGAATCTAATTGTAAGGGCCTCTTCACAAATGTAATGAGTACATCCGATAGTGCTGCAGACAGGTCTAACCCGGGCTTAGATAATATGTTTTTACCATGCGCTAATGCATAATTGAATTGCTCATTTATTCTATCGCCAATCCTGAGATAATCCAATAATCACGTAATCGTTTACGTATGTTTATATGTCAAAAAGGATAGGGACAGCGCAATTAGCTGCTAAATTAGACGTATCAGCTGCTAGGATTTCACCGACTTAAACGCAACATACGTTTAGTCCTTCTCATTGATCCATGTCCAAAGGTCATACAAATATTGAAGGTAGTAGTTCCCCGCAACAGGGAAAACAGATCATATTTAATGAATATATTCAACAACAGGACGAAGAACTGTGGAGTGCATTTAAACAGGGAAGCCTTATTGCTTACAAGTTTATTTATGAGCAAAATATCGACCCCTTGTTTCAATACGGAAATTCGATAATAGCCGATTCGGAGCTAGTAGCGGATTGTGTCCAGGACTTATTCGTTGACCTGTACAGGAGACGGTCCAACCTGGGGGAGGTCCATAATATTAAAGGCTATTTGTTAATCAGTTTTAGGCGGAGGCTGTTTGATTCATTAAAAAAACAGAAGAAAAATTTGCACGTTGAGCAATATGGGTTTGAAATCCTCATGTCAGAGTCAATTGGTGAAATCAACCTGGCTGATGAAAAGAAAGAATCCATTCGAAGTGCATTAAATTTGCTTTCGTATCAAAGAAGGGAAGCTATTTATTTAAGATTCTTTAATGACCTGTCATGTGCCGATATTGGTAAAATAATGGGTATTAAGACCCAATCAGTGTATAATCTGCTTAGTTCCGGTCTCAAAACTATCAAGGAAACGGTCTTCAGAAATATATAAGTACGATTCATGTAAATAACCAGCTCCTACAGTTCAGATTATTTCAATCCGTTAGTTTCAAAAACTTTTTATTCTTTTCAGGAAAATCCTAAAAACAGTGAGTAGGATTTCCAGATACCGTCGTCATTATATTGAATGTAAACGGTATTTCATGAGCTGTAAGGATCCTAAGGTGGTACGAGATTTATTAAATGATGATTATTTTTATAAATGGATCATAGAGCCGGACCAGGAATGTTCCAATTTTTGGACGCGGTGGGCAAACGGGAATGCCCAGAGAAATGCCTGTATTCAGACCGCAAAAACCATTCTGCTCTCTATTGAATTCAAGACAGACTCCATTTCTCAGACCAATAAAGATGTGCTGTGGGACAGCATTACAGATCAGATACAAAAGTCTTCTCCTACAGCAGATACTTCATCAATAGATAATAGTCACCAAAAAAAGGTCAAAGGTCATCTGTGGTATGGAATCGCCGCCGCTGTAACATTCTTGATGATTGTGTTATTCAGTTACTATAGTGACTGGGATAAACCTGCGGAAGTAGCGAAATCCGAAATAGTTACCATTAAAAAAGTAGCGGAAAAGGGCAAAATATCCTCTTTCAGGTTTGAAGATGGAACCATAGTTAAATTATTTGCCGGCAGTACCATTAGATTTCCAGAGCATTTCAGCGGGGAATCAAGGGAGGTTTACCTGGAGGGTGAAGGGTTTTTCGAAGTAAAAGCAGATCCTGGCCGACCTTTTATTGTCAAGACCAATAGCCTTCTTACTACCGCATTGGGCACCTCTTTTAATGTCAGAACTTATGAAAACAGTGGTAAGTGTGATGTCTCGCTGGTAACCGGGAAAGTTAAAGTCGAAAACCTGGAAAGCTCCACAGGGACCTTAAATCAGGTAATATTAATGCCGGGAGAGGAAGCAGTTTTAGAAAATGGAACCGTCTTAAAACAGCCTTTTAATGAGGAAGAAAAGGTTTCATGGAAAGACGGTTACATCTATTTAGAAGACAAAACATTTAGCGAAACTCTGGAAATACTTGAGCGCTGGTTCGCGGTGGATTTTGAAGTAATTAACCAGGAATTAGCTGAGGGAACAAAAG
Organism: Cyclobacteriaceae bacterium; assembly: GCA_021604845.1. GTDB lineage: Bacteria > Bacteroidota > Bacteroidia > Cytophagales > Cyclobacteriaceae > SZUA-3. The sequence goes on along the minus strand of BQJT01000064.1, from coordinate 15,512 downwards.
GTTCTGGTAAGATTCAGGCTCATAACCTTGAACATACCTTGCAGGTAATTGGCAGCAGTTTTGGTTTTAGTTATCAGGTAAACGAAGGAAAAGTAATTATCACTCTATAACAACAAAAATCATGTGCATTGAAGACTATCAAAATACCAGTTAAGAAAAAACCCGAATGCAAGGCATCCGGGTAAGATTATCAGTATTCCTGATTCTCGTTCATCAAAACTACTGTTCAGGAAAACTTAAAATTTTGTAAAACAAAATGTTCAACAAAACTTATCAAAGTTATGAAAATTAAACTTTTACGCATAACGATCATGGCCATAAAATTTTCAGCCTATCATTTAGTAGCGCAGATTTTATGTCTAAGTGTGGTTTACGCTTACGAGGTAAAAGCGCAATACAAGAGTGCTTTCGAAACCTACGTTGACTTTCAGGTTGAGGATAACACCGTGGGTGAGCTTATCGAAATGATTGAGTCAAATACAGATTTTGGCTTTTATTATCTGAAAAAAGATCTGAATAAAGACCTGAGAATAAGTCTGGATCAGTCAGGTAAAAAACCCGTAACAGATATTTTACTGGCAATATCTAAGGAGGCAAAAGTTAAATTCCGCCAGGTCAATAACAATATTTCAATATCCAGGATTTCAAAATCTGATCTGCAGCAAGGGGTTCAGAATCTCGAAGTGCTGATTCAGGAGGTTAACGTTTCCGGTAAAGTTTCAGGTGAAGATGCGGAAGGAATTCCCGGGGTTAACATATTGGTAAAGGGAACTACATTGGGCACCGTAACAGATGCCAACGGAGATTATAACATTGAAGTTCCTGACAGGGAATCAATTCTGGTTTTTAGCTCTGTTGGTTATTTAACTCATGAGATCCTGGTAGGAGATCAAAATCAGATAAATGTTACCCTGATGGCAGACATCCAGGCACTGGAAGAAGTGGTAGTAATCGGTTATGGAACCGCCAAAAAGAGTGACTTAACCGGTGCATTATCTCAAGTAACCAGTGAAGATTTTAGAGATCAACCGATAACGCGCATAGAGCAGGGTTTACAGGGGAGAGCGGCCGGAGTCACTGTTCAACAAAACTCCGGAAGTCCTGGTGGAGAAATTAGAGTAAGGATAAGAGGGGCAAATTCCATTTCTGGAAATAATGATCCATTAATTGTAATAGACAATATTATCGGAGGGGATTTAAACTCCATTAATCCCAATGAAATAGCTTCAATGGAGGTCTTAAAAGATGCCTCAGCAACTGCTATTTACGGATCCAGAGGTTCAAATGGAGTCATTTTAATAACCACAAAAATAGGATCTGGAACCCCAGCCATAAGTGTCGATAATTTCACCAGTTTTTCTTCACTTCCCAATAAGATTGACGTATTGAGTGCCGGTGATTTCGCCAGAATTCAAAACACAGTTACTCCCGGTGTATATTCTGATGCTGAAATATCGAGTTTAGATGCTAATGGCGGCACAGATTGGCAGGATGAACTGTATCAATCGGCTATTACCAATATTACCCAACTATCTGCATCTGGCAAAGAGGGAAAATTAGGATACTTTTTATCATTGGGTTATTTGGATCAGGACGGTATCCTGGAAACCACGGAATACCAGCGGCTTAACGTCAGAACTAATTTCAATATGGATTTTAGTGAAAAGTTCAAGGTGGCTCTGAATTTATATGGTAGCAGTGGAAAACATACAAATAATCAGGAAAGAGGAGGAAGTACCGGTACCGGGTTGGTCACAGGTGCTGTAACCTGGGATCCGACCACTCCAGTAAGGGATGAAAACGGCGATTATAACTATTTGTCTGAAAAATCAGTGGCCAGTTTGGCGGTTAACCCTGTATCAGTTTTGGAACAACTTGATGCTCGATTCAATGAAGATAAATTGAATATGAACCTTAACCTGAGTTATGATATTCTGGACGAATTAAACTATACCGCAGTCATAGGCCTTGGTTATGTAAATGTCAACAATGAGGTATATGAAGGAGTTCCTAATAATGCTGTAGGGCTCAATCCTCCCAGGTCCAGCTATACGGGCATTAGGAGCACGAATTATCAGGTGAGTAACATTTTGACCTGGGATAAGGATTTTGGTGGTAGCAATGTCAAACTGACCGGTGTTTACGAAGTTCAGGGTTTACAAAATAGAATAAATGGTTTGGGAGCAAGTGACTATCCTTTTCCAGCCGGATACTATTTAATGGAACTGGCTTTAAATCAAGGGATAAGTGCTGATTTCAATGAAAGCGCTATCGAATCCTTCATGGGCCGTGGTACCTATAGCTATGATGACAAACTGTTCGTAACCGGTACCATTAGAGTGGATAAATCATCCAGGTTCAGGCCTGATAATAATACCGGAACCTTCCCATCGGTTGCTGTTGCCTACAGCTTTAGGGACATGCCATTTGTAGTGAATAGCAATCTGTTTAGCAATATAAAAGTTAGAGCAGGATGGGGGCAGGTTGGCAACCAGGATATTCCACCTTATTCAACCTGGCCTACGGTTAAAACAGGAGTTAGTTATTCATTTGACGGGACATCCATGATCAATGGTACGGATCCGGGAAATTTTGGCAATACGGATTTAACCTGGGAAACAACTACACAAACCAACCTGGGTCTGGACTTTTCATTTCTTGACTACAGGCTGAACTTATCTTTGGATGCATATAAGAAGAATACTACCGATTTATTATTGAATACACCGGTACCTAATTATGCCGGAGGAGGGATAATACCGAAGAATGTAGGAGAAGTGGAAAATAAGGGTATTGACATCGAACTATCAGGTGTAGTTATTAATAAGGGTAATCTAACCTGGGAGTCAAAGTTTAATTTTTCATTCTTCGATCAGGAAGTGGTTAAACTAGATGAAGATCAAGAGTTTATTCCTGGATCATTTATTAACCCTGACGGCAGTAATGCTCCAATGAACCGGGTGATCCTGGGAGAACCTCTGGGAATGTTTTGGGGCAAACAATTCCTGGGAACCTGGAAAACCAGTGAAGAATCCCAGGCAGCGCTTGTTGGTCAGCAGCCGGGTGATGCTAAGTATCTAAGAGATTCGGACGGAGCGCTGGTGAATGTGGCAATTGGTAACGGGTTGCCTACTACCAGTTGGGGGTTTAACAACACCCTGACCTATAAGAATTGGGATATGAACGTGTTTTTCCGCGGGGTACATGGAAATGAAATTCTAAATATTACACGTGGCACCATGGTGGGCTTTATAGGTAAGATGCGTAGTACCACTGCCCCGGAATCGCTAAACCACTGGACGCCTGAAAATGAAACAGAAATCCCAGTGCCTGGCTCCGGAGCTAATTTTACAGCCTCTTCAAGATATGTTGAGGATGGTTCATATATAAAGCTGGAAAATGTATCGGTAGGGTATACCCTTCATGATCTATTTGGATTTGCCAGACTCACCGTATTGTTGAGTGGTCAAAATCTATTTACTATATCGGATTTTAGCGGGTACGATCCTGAAGTATCGTCCACTAATATCTTTGATGGAAACTCAGATCAGATAGCCGGAATAAATACCGGCGCATACCCAAGAGCCAGAACGTTCACCATTGGGGTGAAGTTAGGCTTTTAGTGGAGACCGATTTAAAAAACATAACCATAAAATATTATGAATAGTACATATAAATTTTCAATGTTAAACTGGTTAAGGTCACTGACTTTAGTCGGTATAATGATAGGATGTGTGGATTTAGAGGAAGATCCCACCATAGCGCTGCTATCTCCAGGTGAGTATAATGATTTAACCGAAATGGAATTAGCTGTAACCGGTATGTATCGAAAATTTGGCATGGTTCTAACCACCTTTTACGTAGCAGGTTGGGCCGGTGATGACATGACCACTCACAGAGCCAGTAACAAACATGATTTCAGAGAATTTGATCAACGGTTTGTATCGAATTCAAACTCCAGGGCAGCTGGTGTGTGGCAGACTGCCTATTCAGGAATAAGGTCTGCCAATAATGTTATTTTCAATTCTCAAAATTTACAGGTGACTGATCAGGTGGGGAAAGACAGGCTGTTGGGAGAAGCTTATTTTTGGCGAGGATTGATGTACCATCATCTAACCAGGGTTTTTGGAAAACTCCCACTCCAATTAGATCCGGTTCCTGATACGGAAATTGGACTATCTGAAATTCAGGTAGTATATGGGCAAATTGAAGCTGATTTGTTAGAGGCGGAAAGACTGCTTCCTGCAATCTATCCGGGAGTAATGCCGGGTGCGCCCAGACCAAACAGCGGAACCGCCCGTGCGTTTCTGGCAAGATTGTATCTGGATTGGGCTGGATGGCCATTAAAAGATGCTTCCAAATATGATATGGCGGCAGCAAGCGCCAAACAGGTGATTGACAACCATACATCACATGGTTTCGATCTGATGGATAACCTGAAAGATCTGTGGACAATAGAGCACAGATTCAATCAGGAATCAATTTTCACGCTCGCTTTCTGCGCAGATATTTGTGGGATAATAAACCGAAAAACAGTTAGAGTGGGATTTCCAGCTGATTTAAATGGATGGTCGGAGACTTTTGCTGAAATTAAGTTTTTTGAAGACTTTCCTCCAGGTCCCAGGAAGGAGGCTACCTATATAACCGATCCAACCATTCAGGACCCGACGGACAGCGATTTTGATCCAAATGGACCTACCATTAGTTGGACCGCTTTTACGGATCAGCAACAACCCATATTTGCAAAGATTACCGGATTCGGAGACGTCGAAAGAACTAATAGCAGAAATAATAGAAATGATTATTTAATGCGTTATGCTGAATTACTATTAATCTATGCAGAAGCATCGGGAAGGTCAGGAAACCCTAATTCAGATGCCTGGGAGGCATTGAATAAAATAAAAAGAAGAGCGGCCGGACTTCCTTTTGATACGCCGGATGCATCAGTGGATGTTACCTCAGGAGATCTGGCCGAATTGGCCTATACCGAGAGAAAATGGGAATTGGCCGGTGAATATTTGCGTTGGTTCGATTTGACCAGGATGGAGAGAGTTGCGGAGGCGCTGAATAATGACTACAGAAACAGTAGTACCTCTTTGGGAACAAATCCTGATAACGTTGAAAATTTTGGTAAACCGATAATAGAACCCAATCAAATTACTGGGTCTACCGGTACTGATAACTACTTCGCTCCAATACCGCTTAGTGAGATCGAGATCAACCCTAATTTGGCGAATTAGTTAGGATTCAAAGACATTGGTTTAGTAGGTTATCTATTAGTTTGGAGAAGTCAGAGAACTAAGTTGGATACAGATTAGTCAACAGCTGTTGACGTGCGATTTGTTTCCCACTGGTTCTCTGTCTGATCCAGAATGAGTTAAAAGTTACCTCAACGTTCAGAGACACATAGTTATGAAAGCCAGTGATTTTTGGAGTTTGATAGATCCTTTGGAGCAAGCCATTCTCAATTTCAGCTTTGGTTTATTTTGAAACCTATGACAAATATGAAATTAGTCTGGAGCTTATTGGGTGTACTCACATTAATCTTAACCGGAGCTTGCGGTCCGTCAATAGATACACTACCAACCGATAGACTATTTACCGTGGTTCCAGCCGAAATATCAGGTGTACATTTCAGCAATCAAATCATAGAATCTGAAGATTTCCATTATTATAAATATGTCTATTCATACAATGGTGCAGGAGTAGCCTCAGCCGATTTTAACAATGACGGCCTGGTCGATCTGTTTTTTACATCAAATCTTAAACAGAGCAGACTGTATATAAATGAAGGGGATTTTAAGTTCTCTGATGTAACCAGGGAATCCGGAATTGAGAAGTCTAACGGATTTAATACCGGAGTTTCTGTAGTGGATATTAACAGTGATGGTTACCTGGATATCTACCTCTGCAGTGCCGGATGGCTCGAGGAAGAGGGCTATTATTCCAACAAACTCTATGTCAACAACGGTGACCTGACATTTACTGAAAAAGCTGCTGATTATGGCTTATCTGGAGATAGCCGATCAATGGCAGCTGTTTTTTTTGACTATGACAGGGATGGCGATTTGGATGTATACATAAGTAACAGCCCTAATGACCAAACACTGGCCTTTGATCTGTCGCCTTTAAGAGAAATTGAGTCCGATACGCTATACCATGCTTTTAAAGGGAGCGACAAATTGTACAATAACGATGGGACGGGTCATTTTACAGATGTTTCTATGCTGGCCGGAATTACCCCGGATATTGCTTATGGCTTATCAGTCCAGGTCTGTGATTTGAATGGAGATGATTGGCCGGACATTCTGGTGGCAAATGATTTTAAAATGCCGGATTTTGCTTTAGTCAACAACAGGGACGGAACATTTTCGGAACAAAGAGACCGGTTATTTAAGCACCTTTCATACTACAGTATGGGCAGTGACCATGCTGACATAAACAATGATGGTCTCGGTGATATTGTAGTGCTCGATATGAGTCCAGAGGACTATACTCGAAAAGTGACCACCATGTCCATGACTCCGCCGGAAAGATTTGCAGAGATGGTTGATATGGGCTACCACCATCAGTACATGCAAAATGTATTGCAGTTGAATAACGGCAATGGCACATTTAGCGAAATCGCCAACATGGCAGGGGTTGCCAATACCGATTGGAGTTGGGCTGCACTTTTAGCAGATTTTGACCTGGATGGCTACAATGACCTGTATGTCACAAACGGAATTTATAGAGATGTAACCCATAGAGATAAAGTAGGAGATATTCATGGACTTATTAGGCAGCGAGCGCGGAGGCCAACTGACAAGGACTTTCTTGAATATACCAGGTTGTTTCCTCAAGAAAAGATAACCAACTATCTATACCAAAATCAGGGAGACCTTACATTTGAGGATAAATCCAATATCTGGGTAGACGCCAAGCCAACTTTTTCCAACGGAGCTGTCTACGCGGATTTTGACAACGATGGAGATCTTGATATTGCTATCAGCAACCTCAATGAAAAAGCTACCATATTAAAAAACAACGCCACCGAGCAAAATAGGGGTAACCATATACAGTTCAACTTTGAAGGGCCGCAGCACAATCAGTTTGGTATCGGGGTAAGGATAAATATATTCAGTTCAAATCAAATACAAACACGGGAACTTTTAACCTCCAGGGGGTATCTGTCTGCACTTTCTAATATCCTTCATTTCGGCTTGGGAAGTACTTCGAAAATAGCCAAAATTGAGATAAACTGGACCGACGGGAAACAACAAGTACTCAGAGATGTTTCTGTTAACCAGCTAATTACCATCAAATATTCGGACGCCAAATTACCGGCAACAGACCAGGCCGATGGTAGCGAAGAAACAGAGACCATGTTTATTGAATCAAAGTTCGATTATGGTCACTCGGATCCAGCGTTCGATGACTTTCAAAGACAATTATTACTCCCTCATAAACTTTCACAAACGGGTCCGGCCATAGCCAAATCGGATGTAAACGGTGATGGATTTGAAGACCTGTACCTTGGTGGAGGTCACAAACAGCCGGGTCAATTACTGTTTGGCAGCCCAGACGATGGTTTTAAAGAAAAATTAAATAAAGATTTTTATTCAGATAGGTTCTTCGAAGACGTAGGCGCCTGTTTTTTTGATGTAGACAATGATGGGGATAGTGACCTGTATGTAGTAAGTGGAAGTTATGAATTCGAAAACCATTCAAAATTATTACAAGACCGATTGTATATCAACCATGGGAAAGGGCAGTTCAGGAAAGCAGATAACGTCCTGCCGGAAATGTTGTCTGCCGGATCGGTGGTAAAACCATGTGATTACGACCAGGATGGGGATGTTGATTTATTTGTAGGAGGACGGGTAGTTCCAGGCAGGTACCCCTATGCGCCAACCAGCTATTTGTTAATTAATCACAAAGGAAGACTTAAGGTATCTACACCGGAGTTAGCGCCAGCCCTGGAAAACGTAGGAATGGTAACAGATGCACAATGGGTTGATGTTAACAATGATGGGCATACCGATTTAATGGTCACCGGGGAATGGATGGGAATCGAAATTTTCATTAATCAGCACAACAGGTTGTTGAGAAGTGATCTTTATCCCACGCTTTCATCATCAATTGGCTGGTGGAATAAATTATTGGTAGTAGATGTTGATGATGACAACGACCTTGATATCGTGGCTGGCAACCAGGGAGGTAATTACAAAATTCAACCTTCAAAAGAACTGCCATTTCATGTCTATACCTATGATTTTGATAAAAATGGTATTGAAGATGTTGTATTGGCCAAGCAATACGACAACCATCTTTTACCCATGAGAGGTAAAGTGTGTATGACCCAGCAGATACCCCCTTTGGCACACAAAGTATCTACATTTATTGATTTTGCCAGTAGCGATCTTGTGGGAATTTTAGGCAATGATTTGAATGCTGCCTTGCACTACCAGGCTACTGAGTTGCGTTCCGGGATATTTATAAAAACGGACAAAGGGGCGTACTCCTTTTTACCTTTTGCCAATGTGGTACAGCGATCGCCCATAAATAGTATGGTGTATGAAGATGTGGATGGAGATGGAACTAAAGACCTGCTGCTTGCCGGAAACAACTACCATACAGAAATTGAAACCACCAGGTCCGATGCTGGCATTGGCTCCTTGTTGACAGGTAATGGAAATGGGACCTTTTCATACATCTCAAATCTGGAATCCGGATTTTATGCTGACCAGGATGTGCGCAACATAACCCCCATTGAGACCGCTAATGGAAGGGCATTTTTGGTAGCAAACAACAACAGCAACCATGATCTTTTCAGATTTAATATTCAAGAAAGGCAATGAATGAAGATATGGATTTAACACGACGCGACTTTATTTATAAAACAACCGCTTCAGCCCTTGGCATCAGTATGGTTCCGGTCTCAATTTTAAGAGGAGCTATAACAGAAGAACCTTCGCAGATATCAATCTTCTCGAAATACCTGGGGTTCCTGGATTACCACCAACTGGGCGAAGCCGCAGCCACACTAGGATTTGACGGAATTGATTTGGCGGTAAGACCCGGAGGACATGTGCTTCCGGAAGATGTTAAAACTAATCTGGCCCCTGCCATTTCCTCCCTGAAATCCTCTGGCATTGCAATGCCAATGATGGTAACAAATATTGTCGATGCCGACCATGAGCATACAGAATCCATGTTATGCACAGCATCTGATTTGGGAATAAACCATTACCGCATGGGTTATTACCAATATGATAACAGTCAAACAATTATCCAAAACCTGGATGCATGCCGTCGAAAACTTGAGAAGCTTGAAAAGCTCAATCGCAGGTGTGGAATACAGGGTTGTTACCAAAATCACTCGGGGCCTCAGGGTTTTGTAGGTGGCCCCGTTTGGGACTTGTACCATCTTATGAAAGACTTTTCTCCTGATTATCTGGGTGTTCAATTCGATATTATGCATGCAACCGTTGAAGCAGGTTACTCATGGCCAGCCGGATTGAAGTTACTGGCTCCCTGGGTCAATAGTGTGGCCCTGATGGACTTCTCCTGGATAGATGAGCCCAACCGCCAGAACTCCCAGGGGGTGCCCCTGGGTCAAGGGAATGTCGACTTTGAGAAGCTTGCCATGGAGATGAAGCAAATTGAGTTTTCCGGCCCGATAACCATTAAATGTGAACATCTCACCCAGGAGGTGATGGCTCAACCGCTAAGCAAAACCGATAAGCAATCAATTCTTGCAAAACTTAAAAATGACCTGAATTATTACAGGAACACCATTCAAAAGTATGGATGACAAAAAATATAAAGTGAAATTTTATGGAGCGAAGAACATTCTTAAATAATACCGCAGCTATTTCATCAGCCACTATCCTCAGTCCGGAAATTGTATTCGGATCAAAGGCCAATTCAGCCATCCGGGTGGGCATCATTGGATTGGGAAACAGAGGTACCGAGCTCACAGGTTACTTTCTGGAACAACCGGAGGTAGAAATTACTTACCTGTGCGAGGTAAATCGAAGTAGATTCGCTAAAGCTACTGCCCTGGTTCAGGAGAAACGGGGGAAAATGCCCAAGAGAGTGGCGGATTTCCATGAAGTTTTGCAGGACGATAGCGTGGATGCGGTGGTGATCGCGACCGGCATGCGGTGGCATGCTTTGCTCACCATCTACGCCTGTCAGGCTGGAAAAGATGTATATGTGGAGAAACCCATGTCCATGACCTTGTTCGAAGGTCGGAAGATGGTAGAGGCAGCGCAAAAATATAATCGGGTGGTCCAGGTAGGCAGTCAGACAAACAGCGCAGCTTATTTTCTTGATGCTCTGAATTATGTAAAATCCGGAGGGCTGGGTGAAATTTCCCTGGTACGAAGCCAGATTATGGAAAGGCCCATAGAAGTTCCGCAGCCGCCTGAGAATAGTCAGGGTAAACCAATACCCAAAGGTTTTGATTGGGACACCTGGTGCGGCCCTTCACCGTTAGCGCCATATTGGCCGGGCCCCTGGTGGTGGACCAAATGGGACTATAACCAAGGCACAATTAATGATCATGTGGCTCATCAAATGGCCATGATACATTCATTTTTGGGTCCTGAACCGCCAAAATCTGTTTTTTGCAGTGGGGGTGTTTTTTACTTTGAAGACCAGCGGGATGTTCCGGATTCACAATATGCGGTATTCGATTTTGAAAACAGACATATCGTGTTCCAGGGATCCAACTGGAGTACATACATGAAAACACCTTTTCACACCCTGGACAACGTTGATGGCTATGGAAATTGGGTAAGGTGTAACCGGGTGGAACTGCTGGGAACTGAAGCTATGATGCTGATCGGCAGACATGGAGCAGGCTGGCAAGTTTATTCAAACGATGATGAGCCAATCGCCGGAGGCTTCGGCCGTCGGGGCGATCAACCACATGTAGCGAATTTTCTCGATTGTGTCAGGACCCGGGAAAGACCAAATTTAGGTGTAGAAGAAGCCCATGAGGCCACCACACTTTGTCACATCATGAATGCTTCGTTACGGGTAGGCGGACGGAAACTACAATTCGATGCTGCCACCGAATCTTTTGTAAACGATGAAGAAGCCAACCAACTTCTGAGGCGTGAGGGCCGGGCTCCCTGGCTGATTCCTGAAAGTGTCTAGTTAAAGTTTAACCCAATGATGAAAAGTTTTAAAAACTCCGGATTTAGGGGTTTTGAAAGGTAAGAATTGCGAAATGAAAATTACAAATATGAACCGGTTTGGACTTTTTTGGCTGATGGTTATACTGCTTTCACCGGGACTATCCTACGCTCAATGGATCGAGATCGACGATCTGCATGTCGAAAGGGAAAAAAATGCATCAAATGAGAATCAGGTGGTTATCAGGTACTCCATAAAATCGAGTTCCCTATCAGAGAATAATCCGGCCTATGTATTTGTGAGATATTGCTTAAAAGGAGATAAAGAATGGAACCTGCTAAAAAAGGATCAGATAGCAGGTAATGGGTTAGGAATCATCTCAAAAGCAGGTTCACATAAGGTCACTATTAAAGATTTAGACTTAAACCAAATTGATCTTTCAAACCTGGAAATAAGCATTCGCGCTATGGAAGTAGTTCGAATACCTGGGGGTGAATTCGAATTAAGGGCGGTACCGGGTGGGGGTCATCACGAAACCCTAACCGAAGCTGGCACCCGGATGGTTTCAACATTCTATATATCAAAATACGAAACCACTTTATCCATGTATACCGATTTTCTCAATGAGGTGGGAGGTAGCCGCGAAAGATGGAGCCCGGCTATGTCTCACCAGAACACTTGCGGTATTTTGAGGACTGGTACCGCCCCGCATTTCAGTTACCAGGCAATGGCCGGACGGGAAAACCATCCCGTCACTTCTGTATCATGGTTTTCGGCAAAGGCATTTTTGAATTGGTGTGGGTTACGACTTCCCTCAGAAGCGGAGTGGGAAAAAGCCACAGTTGGAGGCCTGTATCTTGACGGGGATAAAACTAAAAAAATACAAAATCCACTTCCTGACCGCACCTACGCTTGGGGGAATCAGGATCCAAACACCGGCAGCATCTTCAGATGCAATATGGATGGGGATGACGATGGTTACGCATATACTGCACCAGTGGGTAGTTTCCCGTTAGATAAAAGCCCATATGGAGTTTATGACCTGGCCGGTAACGTTGCAGAATGGACACTGGACTTCTATACCAACAGATTCCTGGGAGACAATGGGTATCGCATATTACGTGGTGGCTCCTGGGTTGCTTTCCCTGAAGGTGTAGACGGAATATCTCAGGCAACAAGTCAACCATTCAAGGCCAGTACAATGGTGGGTTTCCGTGGAGTTGCTGAGGGGGAATCCGAACATTAACATGTTACTAAGTATCACAAAAATTATAGTGAGCATTGATAACTGTAGTATGGCAAAAACCTGGCACCGAAGAAAGAATCATTGGAGACTAATTTATATTACTAACAGGGAATAAAATGGATAATCTAGCAAATCATGGATCAGGTGATGGTCGATATAAAAGGGCAGCGTCAGAGAATTATCTGACAACCACAAACCTGACGATAAAGAAGATGGCATGGACGGCAATATTTATTATGCTGTTCATCCAGACTAATTCGGTTTTTGGTCAGGGGCTGACCATCGAGAATGAAGGTACGAAACTAGCCTACGTTGCCCATAATGGCAAACCGCTGTTTGCGTTTGGTGTTCAACTTGAGTACATGATGGTCTTCCCCCATGAAAACTACGATTATCCTGTTTGGTCGGAATGGGCGGAAAAACATGGCATGAATTTTTGCCGTACCCGGGTTATTCAACCAATAATTACTAATGCCTATCTTCCCTATAAATCCGTAGGAGAGGGTAAATACGACCTAACCCAGTTCGACCCCGATTTTTGGCAGCGGTTTCGCAACGCTTGCGTTAATCTACAACAACACGGGGTGATTATGCACCTGCTGGTGTTTCCTCACAACATGCACGTAAGGGTGAATAATTGGGGGGGATCGGCTTTTAATCCAGCGAACAATGTAAACCCTGAAGCGACCGCTCATCTCGAAGGCGATTATCACTATAAATTTTGGAACAGCCTTTCTGACAATAAGGCACTGTGGCAAATTCAAAAGGCGTCCATGGAGAAAATTGTTGAAGCTACCGCAGACCTTGATAATATTATCTATGATATATCCCACGAGTTCAGATCCGATTGCTGTGGCTCTGAGAAAACGGATTGGACCAAGGCTCGAAAATTTTTCAATGCCATGGCTGATGTGATTGTAGATAAATACTACCAGCTAGAGCCGAACAAAAAACCCATAATAGGCCTTGATGCTGAACACTTTCACAAATTCGAGGGACAGGAAGATTGGAATTTTAGTAATCCAAAGTTTCAATTAATGATTAAGGGTAATAGTGTTGAGTCAAGGGTTCCTACTTCGGACGAAGTCAAAGCATACCGTGAAAAATATAAAAAACCATTCATCATAGAAGAGGGTTCGGCCGACGATGACGAAGGAGAAAAAATTAAGTTCATTAGCATTTATGACACAGACCGTACAGTCATTCGCAAATTTGTATGGAAGTGGATGATGAACCGAACGCAAATGGTGGATATCTACGGGCCAAATTATAATTCTAAAGCCCCGGACGAAAAAGCCATTATTGATTATGACCCCAATGGACAGAACGCTTTTGAAGACGATGCTTTGATTTTGAGAAGTTTCTGGGACAACCTAAGGGATTACCCAAACCTGGATGTCCAGGGACGTATTGCATCAGGCCCTGGGTTTCGCAAGATGGTGCTTTCCTCAAGTAAAGAAGCTATCGCATATATGGCTTCAAAGATGGGTGAAATTGGAACTAAGTATCAGAGTTCAACCATGGACCTGTCAGAACTTGCATTGAAAGATGGAGTTTATACCGTTGAGATCTGGAAACCGATCGCGACAGGTGGAAAAACAAAAGTATTGGATCAGGAGGTTCGGAATGGTGCGTTGACCCTCAATCTACCTCATTTTACAGATGACCTTGCGGTACATATCTACGCAAAGTAACAGGGCCAACAACACTCAAATTGTCTTTCAATAATAATATGATTCTGCTACGATTTGATTTAGTAATTATATGTTTGATTTTGGCTTCTTCCTGTAAGCAATCAAAAGTTGAAGTTGATAGTAATGTTGAGGTTTCAAATAATACTCCCCCAAATATTCTACTAATAGTCAGTGATGATCAGGGGTTTCAGGATATTGGGTGTTACGGAAGCGAAGAGGTTATTACCCCAAATTTGGATCGGTTAGCCAGGGAGGGAGTTAGACTTACCAACTTTTATGTTACCTGGCCTTACTGTACTCCCAGCCGCGGCAGCTATTTAAGCGGGCGCTATCCCCAGCGAAACGGTATGTTCGGAATGTTGCGTAATGAGGCGCCCGATTATGGATACCAATATCAACCAGGGGAACATGCATTTAGATTTGAACGAGTTGGCGGTATGGACCAGCGAGAAAGATTACTCCCGGAATTATTGAAAGAAGCCGGGTATGTTAGTGGAATATATGGAAAGTGGGATTTAGGTACCCGCAAGAGGTTCTTGCCCCTGGCAAAAGGATTTGATGACTTCTACGGATTTATTGATACCGGGATTGATTATTATACCCACGAAAGGTATGGTGTTCCTTCAATGTATAAGAACAATCAAATAACGGTTGAGGATAAAGGGATTTACTGCACCTACCTGTTTGTGAGAGAAGCAAAGAGATTCTTAAAGGAGAACCATCAGAAGCCCCTTTTTTTATACTTACCCTTCAATGCTCCGCACAACGCCTCCAGCCTTGATCCGAAGATTCGCTGCGCGGCTCAAGCTCCTGAAGAGTTTAAAAACATGTATCCGCATTTGAAGGACGGATACATGTTGAGTAACAATGAGTCTCCGGTGGAAAACCTTGTACCATCCAAAGAAAAGCAACGCCTGGAATATCTTGCATCTATTACCTGTATGGACCATGCTATAGGCGAAATATTAGGTTTGCTCGACCAATACAACATATCCGATAATACTATGGTAATTTTCTTTTCGGACAATGGGGGTGCTAATGGATCGGATAATACTCCATTAAGGGGAGGCAAAGGTCAATTGTGGGAAGGAGGGATTAGAGTTCCTTGTATCATTAGATACCCTATGGGAATTAGGGCAAATCAGTTTTCCCATGAGTTTCTCACTACATTGGAAGTTGTTCCGACGCTGGTTAGTTTGGCAAAAATAGCACTCCCGGAAGACATTATCTTTGATGGATTTGATATGTTGCCTGTACTAAGAGGTGAATTTAAATCCCCGAGAAAGAACATGTTTTGGAAAGTAGGCCATGATAGAGCGGCTCGTGTAGAAAATTGGAAATGGATTGAGGGCCGCAGAGGGAGTGGCTTGTTCAATCTTGCTCATGATGTTGGCGAAACAAATGACCTCTCGGAAAAATATCCTAAAAAACTAGTGGAAATGAAA
>BQJT01000063.1 GCA_021604845.1 Cyclobacteriaceae bacterium | reverse complement strand
CTAACTAATTGACAGGTAGTGCTTCCATAAACTGTGTCCTTTAGCGATTTTCCCCTGCTTCCCAGCACCACCAGATCCACCTGGCGGTCATCTGCGATTTTACGGATAGCATAAGTGGGGTCCCCGTAAGTCGAAACACTTTCTATGTTTAACTTATGGTAATGTTTCTTAATGTTGTTTAGTGACTCATTTAAACCAATCTTAGACTGATCCCTTAAAATATCTTCCAGGGATATAAGCATATCTGGTTTATTTTGTATCAGGCAATAGGAATTAAAAAGGCAGTAATCCAACGTTTCATTATCGAATAAGCTTAACGCATATTCGATGGCGTGATTGGCATTCTCTGAAAAGTCTGTAGATAATAAAATCCTTCTCACTAAGCGCAAAATTTGGAATATGTAAAATTTTGCATTTAGCAGGGTTTAATCCATGATAATTGCACCCTTGAAAACTGATTATCATCAGTTAGTAGCGAAGGCTGGCAAGTTTATCAGGCTCGAGCAGGGTAATTTTACTGCCATTAATAGCTATATATGCGTCCTTTTTAAACTCTGACAAGGTTCGTATAACCGACTCTTTCGCAGTTCCAACCATGCTGGCAAGATCATCCCGTGAAATAGCCATGGAAAAGTCTTTGAGCTTATCTGTATGGTATCGAGCCTTCAGCTGAAGTAGGGCATCGGCAACTCGTTTCCTGACTGTGTTGTAGGCCAGGTTCAGCAGCTCCTGTTCCTTCTCCACCAGGTCCCTGGATAGCATCTTTATAAAACGCGCTGATACATCTCTATTGTTAAAAAGCAGCGCCATAAAGTCGTGCCTGGGGATTAAGTACACTTCAGAGTCTTCCAATACCACTGCAGACTCGGGATATTCCCTATTTTCAAGTAGAGCCAAGTAGCCAATAAAATCTCCTTCCTTGTACAATCCGGTGGTTAGTTCCTTACCGTCCTCATTCATCTTGCTGGTCTTTATTTTGCCTTGATGAATGAAATAGAGAAAATTGGGATATTCACCTTCATAAAACAGTGCCTCCTTCTTTTTGTATCTGCGACTCTTTCGGTCCTGTGATAACTTGTTTAATTCTTCAAGTCCCTTTGCCTCTTCTATAAACTGATCAATTCCATCCTGATCAGACTCAAAACCTTTTTGAAATTGCTGACTCTTTTTAAGTCTTATTTCCACAGCTTCCAAAAGTTCCATCTCTTCGAAGGGCTTGGTCAAATAATCATCTGCTCCTAAATTCATTCCCTTGCGGTAATCACTTTTATCAGCTTTAGCAGTCAGGAATATGAATGGTACTGAAGAAGTTTTCGGATTTTTTGCCAGCATGTAAAGTACTCCGTAACCATCAAGTTCAGGCATCATGATATCACAAATAATAAGATCGGGAGGATCCGACTGAGCCATCCTTACCCCTATCTTACCGTGTTCCGCTACTGCTACCTGGTAATTGGCTAATTCCAGTATCTCTGCAGTATTTTCCCGCATTTCAGGATTATCTTCAATCAGCAGTATCTTTCTCATATTTTTCTGGTTGGTTAAGTCTTACAGTAAAAACGGTGCCTTTCCCCAATTCAGAGTTTACTTCAATGGTACCGCCCATAAGATCCAAATATTTTTTAACGATGTTCAGGCCTAAACCAGTACCGGGGATATTAATTGCGCTTTTGGATCGAAAGAATCTTTCAAACAGATGTTTTTGGTCGTCTTCGGAAATGCCAATACCTTGATCTTCAACTACTATCGACAATTGTCCATCGGACAAAGCAGTCAGCAACTTGATCGGTTTCTGACCGGAATACTTACTGGAATTTGACAGTAGGTTTACCAGAATATTATTCAAAACCTGTCTATCCAGGAAGATCTCCTGATCACCACGATGCTGAAATTCAATATACTGTCCTTTTTTTAAAGTGGGCGTCAACAAGTCGCAAACCTCCTGTATGAATTTTGGAAAGTCAAAAACCGTCGGGCTTCCCTCAATCATACCAGATTCAAGTTTATCCAGGGAAAGGAAATCATTAAGAATTCCGGTTAGGTTATGAACAGCGCCCTTTATTCTTTGAATATGCTTATCCCGTTTTTCCTTTTCATCTAAAGAATCATATCTGGATAACAATGAAACAGATGATAATATGGTACTCAACGGTGTCCTGAACTCGTGTGAGGCTGTAGACACAAATCTTGACTTTAGTTCACTAAGCTCCTTCTCATGTTCAAGCGCCCTCTTTACGTGTTCTTCAGCTTTTTTTCGTTTGGTAACGTTTTTTTCAATTACCAGGATTTGGTGAATCATATTATCATCGCCCGAAATAGGAACAGCATCCAGTACATAATCATTACCCCTGAATTTTATATCGATGCTGAGTGCTTCTCCTTTAAATACCTGTTTTAGTTTAGTTTTGGTTTGCTCCGCCACTTCCTGAGGTAAACGATCCAGATAGTAGGTGCCCATCAGCATCTCACTGGTAATCCCCTGCGCGTAAAGTTCCTTACCTTCCACAAATACATACCTAAGATCCTTGTCAAATACACTGATCATTCCCTCAGGGAAATTTCTGGCTATTGCACTATAAAGCTTTTGACTCTCACGAAGTTCCTTGGTGCGCTCTTGAACTCTGGCCTCTAGCTTTTGGCTGTAGGCCTTAAGTTTTTTCTCAGCCAACTTGCGGTCCGTAATGTCCATGATAATCGCCATGAATGCAGGTTTCATATCGAATGTGGTAAGCTGCAAATGAACTTCAATCGGATAAGTACTGCCATCTTTGCGACGATGCTTAGTTTCGAATTGAATTTTAGAGGTTTTTTCCCTAAGTGGTTTGAGTTTTTGCTCAAAAGCTTTAACAGAATACTCAAGCTTGAGATCCAATGGAGTCATACCCAGCAATTCATCCATGGAATATCCCAGGTTGTCAATGGCGGCCTGGTTTACCCGAACAAATTTCAACGAGCCGGAGCTAAAAATATAGAGCTCATTAAGTGATTGATCAAATAACCTGCCCATACTTAGCTCAATCTGCTCACGTTTCTTTCGCTCCGTAATGTCGATCACGAACGCAATAACCACAGGTTGATTATTAACCTGACTGGGGCTAAGGCTTACTTCCACCGGGAACACACTTCCATCATCACGCCTTCCCAAAAGGTCCAGGTCTCTACCCATAGCTCTTGACTTAGGATCCTTGTTAAAACTTTCACGATGTTTTTTATGTTGTCCGCGAAGATTCTTAGGCAGTAAAAGTTCCATTCCCATGCCTTCCATTGAAATAGAATAACCGAAAATCCGGTGGGCTGCTGGATTTGCTTTAATTATTTTTCCACCAGAGTTAACAATTAGAATAGCCTCATTAGCAGAATGGAAAAGTGTCTCGAAAATCTGTTTATTTTCCGTCGGCATGGCTTTATGAGGATTCAATTTATATAAACATTTTGCTTAAACGGGTATCATGTCATTGGCAGCTAATAAAACAACACAGAATATAATTCTTTCCAAAATTATCCAATGCCGCTTAGAACAGGGCATGTAAATTATCATTTCCAAAACTGACAATAGTCATATTGAGCGTGCAAAAGCTCTAACTTATAATAACCCCTGATAATTATCATAGTTTAGATTGATAGCGCTCATCGCTTAATTTTAATCATAATCGCATATTTGAGGGAGTTTTAACAGATTTCGGTAGGTTAGTTGAATGGGTAAATATGTATATTGTATTTACCCAAGAATACCATGCCTCCTTTGGATGGCATGGTATTCTTAATCAAAATTAATTGTTAAAAAGATGTCATATAAAAAAATACTTGTTCCTGTTGATTTTTCAGATTGTGCCGTTAATGCTTTGAAATATGCCATTTCCTTTGCGAAATCGACCGAAGCTAAACTGGTTCTGCTGCACGCGTATCACCTTCCAATTCCAGTCGCTGAAGCCGGATTAAATATCAATACTAATATTGCGGAAGAATACATCAGTGAGGGCACAGAAAAGATGAAACAACTTTACTCGCGGTTTCCCGAACTTGAACAGCTATCCGAACCCTACGAAATCAAAATGTCCTTTGCCTCAGATGCCATTGTGACCACGGCCAAGGAATTAAAAGCCGAGCTGATCATTATGGGGACACACGGTGCTACCAATGTATTTGATGAGCTGGTCGGAAGTAACACGCTGCACGTTATTAAAAAAAGTAACATACCGGTACTAGCAATACCAATCAATTATGAGCAAAACAATGTAAAGAACATACTGTTCTCCTACGACTACCAATCAATCAAAAGCAAACAAGTAATTCAACCTCTGATTGACTTTGCGCTTGCCTTTGCGGCCAAGGTACACATTATGCATATTACTGATAATCTGGCCAAGCTTCATGCCGGTGCAGTGGGTGAAGCCAAGCTGCTGGAAGGATATTTAAAAGGCATATCCCACACTTATCATATGGCCGAAGGAGAACACGTCGAAGGCAGCATTTTGGAATATATTAAGTCGCATCCTATTGACATAATTGCAGTGATGCCCAGGAAACATACCCTATTCGAGCGTATATTTCAAAGCAGTGTGACTAAACAATTAGTACATCGTAGCAACATTCCATTGTTCGCATTTCCAGAAGGAAGTTAAAGCCAGCGGGTATCAGGAGTTTACAATTATACTTTCAAGAAAGGATCCTGACAAGTATGCAATAATAGCAGCCACAGCGCCTAATATTAAGGTCTCAGTAACATCCCAAATTGGCGTTGTTTGGTTAACGTAAGACTTTATCAACCCTATTACAATAAAGGCTATTGCTGTCAAAGTACAGGTTAGAACAAAAGGATCCATTCCTGTTAATTCAACAGAGCCTGGTATAATAAAAGGTAGTAATGGAATACTTCCAATCAGCAGGAACGAGATAAATGTAATAATACTGGCATTTAAAGGGGAATTCTTCTCCGGGATCATCTTAAATTCACCTTGCATCATTTCCTCCACCCAGACATCTTTATCGCTGGTTATTACCGCAACTACCTTCTCCAGGAGTTTGCCTCTGAGCCCCTTATTATAATAAATAGACCTGATTTCATCTGTTTCAGACTCCGGAATATTTTCAACTCCCCAGCGTTCGTATTTCTGAAACTTTCGGTATTTCTCAAACTGAGCCTTTACCGACAGATAGCTTCCTACTGACATGGAAAATGCATCGGCCACTAAATTCGCCAGTCCAAGTATAATGATTACTATACTGTCAAAGTGGGCACCGGTGGCTCCAGCAACAACTGCAAAAGTTGTTACTCCTCCATCCATACCACCATAAATAAACTCGCGGATATAATCTCGTCCTGATGACTGAGAATGATTCTTATGAAATTCTTTTGCTTTTTGATCCTCCATATGATTTAAATAAGTATAAACAGGTTAAGCCAGCCATGACTCCGGTCAACCGAAGACATGATTACCTTCAGTTTACAATAGACAAACAGATGCTTTGATATACGAACTGGCGCTTGTAATTGGCTTTTAACTTCTCTAAATTAATTATACCACTATGGAGCAAATTGAATTATGAAATAACCTGCGATGTTAGCTAACATCCAATTGGGCAATTATCCGGCAAAAAGCTGAAAAACGCCGCAATCCCGATATATTTAAGTAAAATAGCAACTTAGTTCAAAATAAATACGAAGCCTGTGTTGGCATCTCCCTGGAAAAATACACTTCAACTGACTCCTGGAATATTCTTTCTGTTGGCATTACTTTATGTAGGTCAGCAGCTGCTGATCCCTCTTTGTTTTGCACTTTTAATCAGTCTGATTCTTTTTCCTATGACTCGTTGGCTGGAAGAAAAAGGCTGGCCTAAGATCCTCTCTATCCTGGCCAGCATGAGTCTGCTGATGGTACTCTTATCCGGATTGGTAATATTACTGGTCAAACAGTTCAGCCAATTTCTCAACCGGTGGCCTCGAATGCAGGTAAAGTTGGAGACGGCGATCAGTGATGCTGCACATAATACCGGTACACTGCTGGGTTTTTCGGATTTGGAAAAGCAGGAATGGATCAATTCAATGATACAAAACTTTACCGAATACCTGCTTAACTGGCTGCCTCAGAGTCTTTACCGGGCTGGTATTAATCTTGTTTTGATTCTGCTGGTACCCTTTTATATTATTCTTATGCTCTACTACCGCAGGATGCTGGTGGAAGCATTACACGGGTTTATTAAGCAATGGTCGTTTGAACAGCTTAAGGAAATTCTTGATGACAGTATCCATACGTATTTCCGATTCATAAAAGGGATGACACTGGTTTATCTGATCGTAGGTATTTTAAATAGTATCGGCCTGGCCCTGATCGGTATTCCCAATGCAATCCTTTTTGGGTTCATTGCATCTATTCTGACATTTATTCCTTACGTGGGAATTAGTATCGGTGCTTTACTACCTATAACCATCTCCTGGCTGATTTACGATTCATTGTGGTACCCGGTCGCGGTAATTGCTACCTTCGTATTTATACAGATCTTGGAGGCTAACATTATATTTCCTATTGTGGTTGGCCACCAGTTGAAAATAAATGCCCTGGCAGCAATTCTGATAATTGTATTTGGTGGTTTACTTTGGGGTGCAGCGGGCATGGTTTTATTCCTGCCCTTCGTTGCGATTTTAAAACTTGTAATTGACAAGGTTAATAAAGAACATCCGTTTGCCACCCTGTTACAAGCGTAGTGCACCCGTTATTCCAAGGATTTACCGGTAATATCAGCGGAATAAACTATTGATATCAACCGTTTCGAATTAAATTAGCGGAACTTTTTAACATCCGAATTGATTCTAATTTACCTTATGAGAAAGACCATTGTTTTTTTAGTATTCGTTGCCTCTTTTTTAATCTTTTCCAACAAGTCGCAAGCACAAACCAATTGGGAAGCCGGCCTCCGTTTTGGAGACTATATTTCTTTTGATGCCACCATACCCATTGGATTGGCTCCTAGATTACATCCTGCAATCTATTTTGACCGATTCGGAATTGCATCATACTTTGATTGGATGTTCGCAATTTCGGGAGGCCCTAAAGGGTTAAAGTTCTATCCCGGGGTTGGACCTGAATTTTGGCTAGAAGGTGATTTCGATTTTGATGTTGCTGGAAATTTTGGGGTAGAATATTCCTTTGATTTTCCATTGACCATTGGGCTAGATTGGAGGCCGGCCTTTCGAACCACCGATGATTTTAAATTCAGAGCGGGCAATGTTGGGGTAATGGCGCGTTTTCGATTTGGGGAAGGAGTCAGGTTTGTACCTGCCAAATAGCAGTTAGATCATCAGTCTATCCTTTTCCTTTCAACATTCGGTTCCAGTAAAACCAGGGAAGAAGGTATTTCTTCAATATCCACATATCCCATCTTGGTTTTGATGTGTCAATTGGCAGGGATGGGGCTGCCTTATTCTCATAGTCAAATTCTGCTAACAACATTTTTCCGTAACCGGTTACTATTGGGCAACTTGAGTAACCATGATATCGATCCTCTAATGAACCTTTTTCCAGGAATTTTATGATATTCGCTACTACTACAGGAGCCTGCTTACGAATTGCGGCACCGGTTTTAGCATTAGGAGTCCCGGCTACATCACCTAATGAAAATACATTGGGGTATCTCGAATGCTGTAAAGTATGTTTATCTACCTCTACATACCCATAGGGGTCATCATGCTTTGAAAGCGGGCTGTTCTTTATAAAGTCCGGGGCACTTTGAGGAGGTGCCGTGTGCAGGAAATTAAAAGGTATAATTACTTTGCCATCCGACTCAATCCTTATACCAAGTTTTTGGTTTATCTGATCATTTACATCCGGCTGATGACCAGGCTTGGTAACCTCGTATACTGCTTCTTGCTGTTCAGGTCGAATCTCTACTAACTTGTGGAAAAAGAAGGTATGGATATTTCGGTCCTTAACAATCTTTAGTAACGCGTCTTTGAAGGGCTGAACTCCAAAAATAACCGTGCCGGGAGTAGCAAAAATAACATTAGTATTTTCCCTTTTCCCGTTCTTCCTGAAGTAATGCTCTGCTAAGTACATTATCTTCTGAGGAGCTCCGCCACATTTAATAGGAGTATGGGGCTGAGTAAACACTGCGTTGCCACCTTTGAAACTCTTTAAAGATTCCCAGGTGTAAGTAGCGTACTTTTTATCATAGTTGGAAGTAATGCTATGTTTGCCGATTCCCTCTTCAAGCCCAGGAATTATATTCCAGTTATACTGAACTCCGGTAGCTACCACTAAAGCCTCGAATTCAATCTGCTCACCGTGGCTCAAAGTTACCAGGTTGCTTTCGGGATCAATGTCTTCCGCATAGTCACGGATCCAATGGACACTTTTGGGAATTAAATCTTTTTCATCTCTTTCGGTATCGGAGAATTTATAGGTACCTGCCCCTACCAGCGTCCAGGCTGGTTGATAGTAATGCTTGTCTGATGGCTCGATTATAGCAACCTTTAATTTTGGTTGTTTACGGAGCAGAGTTGCAGCAACCGTGATCCCCGCGGTACCACCACCAATAATTAAAACTTTATATTTTTCCATGCTGATATATTTATGAATCAATTCAAATCCGATCTAGGAAATGAATGGATCAAGTGCTTTTTTTAATTGGAAAGCTTGCTGTACTCCAGATTGTCTCCACTTTAACTCTCCATGCTTGAAAATAGCCAGAGTAGGCACCCCTTGAATGTTAAATCGCTGGGCCAAATCAGGATTTCGATCCACATCGATCTTCAGAATTCTTACTGCATTACCTAGATCGGCTTTTAGCTGTTCCAGTATCGGGGGCATCATTTTACACGGGCCACACCATTCAGCTGAAAAGTCAATAAGTACAGGGATGTCGCCATTAATCAACTCTGAGAACTTGCTGTTTTTTTTCATTTTCTTCAGTATTAGTGGGGTAATTTATCTCTGAGTAACCCATATGTGAAGGTGCCGATAGTGGCACTGGCAATCACTACCAATATTACTCCCACTCCTTGACCCAGTAATATGAACATTGGTCCTGGACAGGCACCGGTTAAAGCCCAACCCAGTCCGAAAATAATTCCCCCTATTAAATAACGGGCAACACTTTTATTTTTAGGAGGAATACTAATTTCCGATCCTTGGATGGATTTCATTTGGGTCCTTTTTATCAACTGAATCAGGATTATACCAACTACTACTGCTGACCCGATTACGCCATACATATGAAATGAATCAAAGCGGAACATCTCATAAATACGATACCAGGATACCACCTCGGCTTTACTTAGGATGATTCCGAAAACCGTCCCCACTACTAAATACTTAAAATATTTCATGCGTTAATTTTGTTTTGAACTGATTAATCCCTAGTTATCAATATCCAGTTCTGCAATAAGGACTGACCGTTAAAGACCCAGGATAAACGGCAAGAGCAGATAAGTCATAATCAACCCGCCTATGAAGAAACCCACTACTGCAATCATTGAAGGTATCTGCAGATCGCTAATGCCACTGATCGCATGACCCGAAGTACAGCCACCCGCGTACCGGGCGCCAAACCCAACTAAAAATCCGCCACCTACCAGAATAATCCATCCTTTAATCGAATAGAGTGCAGACCAGTTAAAGATATCGGCAGGAACATAATCTGCGCCGGGGTTTTGCACGCCTAACTTTGTCAGTGCACTAATGGTATCAGCGGATAAATTTATTCCAGGCTCCAAGGTGAGATATCTATGTGCAATAAATCCTCCAATTGCTGCTCCCAGCACAAATACCAGGTTCCATATACGAGTAGTATAATCGAACTTGAAAAACGAGGAAACTTTCCCGGCTCCTGCTATAGAACACATAGTTGCCAGGTTGGACGAAACTCCAAAGCTGTTACCAAAATAAAGTAAACTGAACATCACCAGAGCGATCAATGGACCAGCCACGTACCAGGGCCAGGGTTGACTAATTAATTCAATCATTAGTATATAGAGTTATTAATTACGAATTTGTATTAATTGTTTCTGAAAATTCTTTAACGGCATCACTTAGATCATAAACCTTATTTTCAGGTAACAGAGAAGACAAAATACTGGAACCCGCAGCTGACCGGTAGCCACCTGCGCAGTGTACTACCACCGGTTTCTCGGTGCTAATCTTGTGCGCTTGCTCGCGCAGTTGGTGCAATGGAATGTTCACGGACTGATCGAAAATCGGGTCCTGCTTAACTTCTGAGTGGTTCCGAATATCTATTACCAGGTAATCTTCCGGGTGGGTTTTGAAATGATCAAGATCCAATGATTGCTCTTGTTGGGAAAAGTGATCTGAAGAAGCGATCAGGGCTCCGGTTATGTTCTTCTCATATCCGATCTTGGCAGCCTTCGCAATAATCGAATCCAAATCAGTGGTGTTTTGAGCTATCAGATAAAATTGCTCTTCCGGGCCAACGATAGATCCCAGCCAGGTCTCGAATTTTTCACCTTGTTGAATATTGATAGCTCCTTCCGCGTGGCCGGATTTGAAATCCAATTGCGGCCTGGAATCAATTTTTAAAACCTCTTCCCTCAGTTCCGACACATCGTTCAATCTTGGTACCGCGTTTATACTTTTCTGGAAGGCTGGCACCCCAACACGGTTCATTTCAACATTTGAAGGAAAGTATTTGGGAATAAATGGTTGATCTTCCAAAAGTGCATTTACAAACTGGGATTCATCATCCACCTGAAATGCCCAATTGTGTTGTTTTTCCTTTCCAATGGTACTGAAGGTTTCTTGATTCATTTGCTTACCACACAGAGAACCCGCTCCATGCGCGGGGTAAACAATTACCTCATCATCCATAGGCTCGAAAACACTTTTTAAAGTCTGATACATCATCCTGGCCAGACCCTCCCGTTTCATTTGAATGTTTCCTATACCTTCGCGCAGGTCCGGTCGACCAACGTCACCGACAAACAAGGAATCACCGGTAAAAACAGCATGATAAACTCCGTTTTTATCAATCAACAGGTATGAATTGTGATCAGGTGAATGTCCTGGAGTGAATAATGCCCTTAAAGTGATGCTACCAATTTTTACTTCATCCCCATGTTGTAATGGTTGATGTGGATAAGATACACCGGCCTTCGGGCTGATATATATGATGGCGCCCAGTTTCTTATGGAGTTCCAGGTGGCAGCTGGTAAAATCAGCATGCGGATGTGTTTCGAATACCGAGGTAATAACCGCCCCATTTTTCTCTGCAAAATCCGTATAGGGTTTAGGATCTCTACCCGGATCCACAATTGCCACTTCCCTTTCGCTGAGAATAGCATAGGACGCATGGCCCAGCGCTTTGTCGTAAAATTGTTCAACTTTCATGTTAGATTGACTTGATGTTTATTATTGTTTGATCTCCGTTACAGGTCCTCCATGTCGCAGTTTTCCATACATTCAATCACCTTTAGAACTTCTTTGAGTTTAAGTCGATAGAATATATTCTTTCCCTCTCTCCTGCTATCAAGGATTCCTTTTAGTTTCATGTTCAGGAGGTTATGCGATACCAATGACTGTTCAGCCTCTAGTTGCCGGCTAATCTCACTGACCGCCAGTTCTTCATTAACCCTCAATACGTCTATAATTGCAATTCGCAATGGATTACCTATTGCCTTAAGTATAAAAGCCACCTTTTTAACTTTTTTGATATCTAAAGTTCCTGTCTTCATGTTTTTATTGTATACGTAACATATGAATATATGTTTATATATTCATATAAATATTGCTGATTTGCTAGTCCCATAAATTTCCTTTTCCCATGGAGGTGGTCACATTGGTTTGAATTGCCACCTGATCTAATTCCTTTTTGGGTTCGCTTGAATCATAGTTTGCTACCGCCTCATGCACATGAACGAACAAGTTCTGCTCTCCCACAATGTGAATCAATCCGCTCTTATATAAGGTATCTCTAACCGGACCAATAACTGCTACTAAATTGAATTTAATCCCATCGGATCGATACTGGCGGATCAATTCTTCCATCATCTCTACAGCGGTTGAGTCCATGCTGCTCATCGATTCTGCGTTTATGATAATAAGCTTTAAGTCTCTCCCCTTCCTGTCCGCCAATTTATTCAGATGATCCTGAAAGTAATTGGCATTCGCAAAAAACAAGGGCGTGTCAAACCTCATCACCAAAACATCATTTCGTATTACCACCTTACTGAATCGATCCACATTCCGGTAATAATGAGTTCCTGGTACCTGGCCCAGTGAAGCGATATGAGGATAAGCGCTTCGATATATCACCATTGCAAGTGATAATGTCACACCGGTAAGAATCCCCATCTCAATGCCCAGGATCAGCGTTGCAATGAAAGTTATCATCAGCATATAAAAATCGTTCCGATCTTTTTTCCATAGATGAAACGCTTCCTGATAATTGATCAGTCCGAATACTGCAACCATGATTACCGAAGCCAGTACAGCCTGTGGAAGAAAGTAAAAAAGCGGAGTAAGAAATAGTAAGGTCAGCCATATCAATCCGGCACTTACAATGGAAGCAAGCGCAGTTTTTGCACCGCTTTGATCGTTAACTGCCGTGCGGGAAAACCCTCCAACCGTAGGAAACGATTTAAATAAAGAGCCAATTATATTAGCCGCTCCTAAACCTATCAATTCCTGATTAGCATCAATCTGATAGTCTTTGTGCCTGGACTGTACTGCTTTAGCGACTGCTATGGATTCCATAAAACCAACCAGCGCTATAGTCAATGCCGCGGGGAACAACTGTACAAATGAGTCCCAATCCAACTCCGGTAAGGCCAAACCCGGCAGCCCGGTGGGTACTTCCCCGATAATTTTAACACCGGATTGCTGAAGTTGAAAGTAATCAACCGTCAGAATCCCCAGAATAACCGCGATAAGCGCACCGGGGATATTCTTTGAAAATTTCTTTGCCAGCAAAATCACCAATATACCAACCAATCCAACCGCCAGTGTCGCCAGATTTATTTCATTAATGTTATTGAAAGCACTGTTGAGTACCTTGAATACAGAACTGCTCCCGGGTAGATCTATCCCCAGCAAGTGCTTCAGTTGACTAAACCCTATTATCAGTGCAGCTGCAGAAGTGAATCCACTGATCACCGGGTGTGAAAGGAAATTTACCATAAACCCCAGGCGAAAAACTCCCAGGATCAATTGGATTAGTCCCACCATCAATGCCAATAGTATAGCTAAACTTATATAACTATTAGAACCTGGTTCCGCCAACTGGCCCACACCTGTGGCAATTAACAATGCTACCATGGCCACCGGCCCCACTGCCAACTGCCTGGAAGTACCAAAGATTGCGTACACCAACAAAGGTATGGTAGCTGCATAAAGGCCATAAATCGGGGGTAGACCGGCCAATGTGGAATACGCCATCCCCTGTGGGATCAGCATCACTCCAACGGTTAGACCCGCCACCAGATCACCTTTTAAATATTCGCGCTTGTAGTCAGGCAGCCATTGCAGGATCGGCAAAAATCTTTTCAACCGTAGTGTGTCTTGGGTTCGAATTCATGCAAATATATGAATAAATGTTCATATATTCATAATATAATTATTGAAAGCCATATAGGTCCAGGCATATTGATACAAGTTGCACTTTGTGGGGGAGCCAGTACAGCTTCCGGAAATCCTAAATCAGTCTATTATTAACTTATGGGCTTCAACACCTGTGATTGTAGAAATCCAGACATAATAAACTCCGGCATTATTATCACTGACATCGATGGTCAATTCATGGTACAGGTCAGCGACTTCCATTGACCCGGATTGTATTGTTTTACCAAGGACGTCACTTACGGTAAAGGCAACCTCCTCTCCCTCCATACCTTCAAACCGCATTTTAAGTTTACCGTTAACCACCGGATTTGGGAAGACAACAATTTCCCGGAAACTTGCCAGATTTTCCACTGATCTAATTTCAGAGTATTCAAATTGACCATCAAAATCTGTCTGTTTCAGGCGGTAGAAAGACCTTCCCCTGAGTGGTTCGGGATCCACCTCATGATATGATAAGGTTTCTTCGCTGGTGCCTGCACCTTCGACAGTAAAAATGCCATCGAATTCTTGACCATCAGATGACCTTTCAACGGTGAAGAAATCGTTATCCTTCTCACTTGCAGTGCTCCACTTTAAGACCACTTCATTGTCAACTAACGCCACTTCAAAACTGATCAGCTCAACCGGCAATGGCGAAGTAATATCGACTAAAGTCCATACCCCGGTTGTATTCACTCCATTTGCTACCAGGGTATTATTGCCGGTATCTATCGTCCCGGTTAGTGAGAGCTGATCCCAATCGTTAACACTGCTATCATAGCGCTCAGCCTGTAGATTGGATTCAGTAATCGTATTTCCGCTGGTGGTATGATCCGATTCCTCATAACTGAAAGTATAATCGGCGGTAGGGTTTACCGAATAGTTACCGGGTGTTAGTATCCAGTACCTGTCAATTACGAAGGCTGAATTGTTGCCTCCTGATCCATTGTTAATATTGGATACTCCTGGCGGTAATGGCAAATTATTGGCTCCGGTGGGATAGGTTGCTACCGCTAACGAACCCGTACCCCCACTCTCCGTTCCTGCTGCGGTAACATCATAGATAAACGGTATATAAGTATTGCTAGCACTACCAAAAGGATACTCGTAAGTTCCGGTCCCGGTTCCGATATTCCATTGTACCATACTTAAGCCAGAGGTGTTTTCACCCCTAATCATTCCGGTATTTCTTTGAATGGCGGTATCACTGCTATTATCAATGGTAATTTGATTGGCATTTAACAACAATATATCATCCGTTAGATCCAGCTGGTCTTCTATCATCAAATCTCCGGAAGTTAGACTGAAAAACTTATTAGATGTGCTACCCTGATTGTCGAAGGTTAAATCAAATAAGTTTAAGGAGGTCGCTAAGTTTATCGATGCAGTCCTGGTACTGCCAGTGGTCCAATTTGGTTCAAGTATTACTAATCCATTGTTATTCGTGAACGTGCCTGCAGTCTGAGTAATTATATCATAGTTACTGCTGCGACTACCGCCTATGGACATGGTGCCGCTGGGTGCAGTAAAATCACCGGAAGTCAGAAACAATGCAGTGATGGACAAGTCGGTGGTTCCCGCAGCCGGGGTTACACCTGCCCCATTGTCAATCTCCAGTTCTGCGGTTCGCGCAGCTGCTCCTGAAAACGTATACTCCGATGGTCCACTGCCGTTCATAATGATCCGGCCGGTGCCCCCATCCGAATCCGACCCTACAAATAAATCATTGCGCACCTCAAAGGTGGTGTTAAACGCCCCATCGGTATGAGTGAAATCATTCAGCACGATCAGGTTCATTCCTCCCGAGGCCAGAAACTTGTTGTTGGGATTCCCCCCATTCTCGTCAAAGGCCAGTTCAACATCATAAAAATCAACCGAACTGCTCAGGTTAATAGTTGCCGTTCGTGCACTTCCCGTGGTCCAGTTGGTCTCTATCAGCGTTAGTCCGCTGTTATGACTGAAGGTACCCGAGGTCTGGGTAATTACATCATAGTTACTGCTGCGATTACCGCCTATGGACATGGTGCCGCTGGGCCCGGTAAAATCACCATTGGTTAATATCAAAGCAGTAATTAATAAGTTGGTAGTTCCGGTAGCCGGGGTTACACCCATAGTATTATCCACTTCCAACTCGGCTGTTCTTCCAGAAGACGACCCAGTATATTCTGAGGCAGCTGAACCATTCATTAGAATTCTGCCCAACCCACCATCGGCATCGTCTAATACAAATAAGTCATTACGCACCTCAAGGGTGCCACTAAATACGCCATCCGTATGGGTAAAATCATTTAGTGCAACCATATTCCCCCCTGAGGTGGCCAGGAATTTATTATTTGGGTTTCCACCATTCTCATCAAACACCAGTTCAACATCATAAAAATTAGTTGAACTGGGGAGGTTGACAGTAGCAGTTCTGGCACTGCCCGTGGTCCAGTTGGTGCTAAAGGAGACCAGACCATTGTTATGATTAAATGTACCTCCGGTATAACTAAAGGGAGTATAATTTGCGGATTGATTACCATTTAAAATTAAGCTGGCGGAAGTACTGGTAAAGGTTCCACCGGTAAGACTAAAGGTTCCATTTATGGTAAAATCACTATCCCCTCCGGCAAAATTCCCCGCAGCTTGTTGAAAATTATTTGTGCCAATCGTAATGGTGAACCCGGAACCCTGTGTGATAAATCCTGAAAATCCGGCGCGAACATCGATTCCGTCAACGTTGACATTGACATTTATACCGCATATACCCAACCCATTACCATCGAATATCGCATTGTCACCAGCCACCGGGACAGAAGCGCCGCCTGCCCCTCCGGATGAAGCGGACCAATTGGCAGCGTTGTTCCAATTCGCAGGGCCTGCAGCAATCCAGTATCTATCTGCAGCACCGGCAGTTACCCAGGAAAGTAAAAATAAAAAGAGTATAAAAAATGTGTTCCTCAACACTCTTAAATTGCGTCAAGCTAAATTACTTAGACATTTAAGCAAAATAAAGGAATAGTTATAGTTTAAACCTGCAAACTGTCATTTAAGTTGTACTCACGTATGATTAATTCTAATTGTTAAAGGTATATTCCGGAAACCTACTGATGATTTAAAAACTAACCTTCCCCTTAAAAGATAAAATGGCCTCCGCAATAACTAATTCCACATCCGCCAGGTAAACGGATGATTAAATACATGCAAACGAATGATTAAATACCTTTGGTGTGAATAACTAAATTAGTATTATAGCCTACTAACTGAAATGAGAGTATGAAGCAAATAATTGTACCTACTGATTTTTCCAAGGGAGCCTGGAATGCGCTTTTATATGCACTTGATATTGGAGAAGCGCTAGGAATACGTGAAATATTAATTTTAAACTCCTATTACGCGCCCCATGCAGGAGCCTCTACCCTGGGCTCTATCGACAGGGTCATGCAACAGGACTCTGAAAACGGGCTCAGGGAATGGACCAACAAAATAAAAGAGGCAGGGCTAAGTGCTAAATTTAACTTTCACAGCAAGTCAGTTCATGCCACTCTGGTTGAGGGCCTAAATTCACAGGTTCATGATTATAATGATAGTCTGATCGTAATTGGGTCGTTGGGACATACCGGCGCGGTGGATAAAATATTTGGAAGTAACGCTTCGGATGTAGCTGCGGAATCAAAATGTCCGGTTATGGTAATCCCTGCGGAGGCAAAATACACCAGTTGTAAGGAATTGGTACTTGGCTCAGACTTTGACCAAATTGATGAAAGAAACCTGAGAATTTTAAAAACCATAGATGCGCTGGACCCATCCACCAAACTTAAAATCGTTCGGGTAGTAAATAAAAGCAAACCGCTTTCCACTGCGGATGGCGATGGGATTAGTCAGGATGACCTTCCTCATAGTACATTGGAGATATCAGGGGATAATGTAAGCAATGCATTGGATGAATACGTCTCTAACAACAGAACCGATCTTCTGGTGTTGATAAAAAAAGAAACTGGCTTTTTTGAGAGCATGTTCCATCGCAGCGTAACTAAAAAACTGGCTTTGCTGGCACATGTTCCACTGCTGGTGCTTAAGAGGGTTGCTTAGGGTGGATATATTCCACTTTTCGTCTTAACCGGAACACCTCCACCATGACACTTACCTGCAAAGCAGCAATAGGGACGGGAAACGGTAGTTTTATAATCGATGAAATACAGGTTAATCAACCGGTTGACTCGGAAGTTATGGTGGAGATACGGGCCGCCAGCTTGTGTCACACTGACTATGATTCTTTAAACTGGGGTTATCCACTGGTTTTAGGACATGAGGGCGCAGGAATTGTTACTGCGATTGGGCCTGAAGTAAGGCAGGTGAAAGAAGGCGATCATGTGATCTTAAACTGGGCTACTGCTTGTGGAAATTGTTTCCAATGTCAACTCGGCAACCTTCATATTTGTGAGAATAATTCCCCTGTAATTGCGGGAGTTGATTCACCTGGACAGGCCAGGAAGGGTGGTACGCGCTGGAAAAATAAACACATTCCCAGGTCTTTCAATATTGGAACACTTTCACAATTTACCCTGGTACAGGAATCCGCGGTGGTTAAAAACCCATATAATGACATGCTGTTTGAGTCAGCAAGCGTTATCAGCTGTGGGGTAATGACTGGTTTTGGGTCTGTTGTTAATGCCGCAAAGGTAACTGCCGGGGCCTCGGTTGTAGTGTTGGGTACCGGGGGTGTTGGGCTTAATGTCATTCAGGGAGCCCGTATCTCTCAAGCTGCTAAAATTATTGCCGTCGACATAAGTTTAGCCCGTTTGGATATGGCCGCCAGATTTGGCGCTACAGACTGCATCCTTGCAGACAAATCCGATGCACAATTGCTTCGGTGCTCAGAACAGGTTAAGTCGATGACCGACGGCCGTGGAGCGGACTATGCGTTTGAATGCACAGCTGTTCCTGCACTGGGGGCAGCGCCATTGGCCATGATCAGAAATGCGGGTATGGCAGTACAGGTAAGTGGAATTGAACAACAGGTAACCATCGATATGGAATTATTCGAATGGGACAAAACCTATATTAACCCGTTATACGGAATGTGCAATGCGCAAAACGACTTTCCAAAACTGGTTTCTCTTTATCGCAGCGGTCAGTTAATGTTGGATGAAATGGTAACCACCCGATACGCTCTGGAACAATTGCAGCAGGCATTCGATGATATGATAAGCGGAAAAAACGCCAAAGGGGTTATTCTATTCAAATGAGTTTCCGGACTATTGAAATATCAAATCCCCGGTTCGAACCTGAATTCCTGCGTTTTATTACCGTTAAATCATCTAACCTGAATGGTCGCGGGGATATCGTTCTTTTTGTTCCTGATACCCCTGATACCAGTAAGATTCCATTAATTATTTTATTACACGGGGTTTACGGTAGTGCCTGGTCCTGGGCTTTGTCGACTGGTGTACATCAAATTACCCACAGCATGATTGAGAATGGAACTATCCAACCAGTGGCTATCGCCATGCCGTCTGACGGACTTTGGGGGGATGGCTCCGGCTATCTGCCTCATGATGGCAGGAACTTCGAAAAATGGATTGTGGATGACGTACCTGCGGCGGTGACCGAAGCGGCTCAAATTGACACCAACAGGAATCGCTTATTTATATCCGGATTGTCAATGGGTGGCTTTGGGGCTTTACGATTGGGAATAAAATACCAACCGCTTTTTGCAGGCATATCAGCGCATTCTTCAATTACTGCGATGGAACAAATGTCGTTATTCGTGGAAGAACCAATCGAGCAATATGCTCAACAAAATCCTTTAGAAAATTCTGTTTGGGGAATAATCGAGCAAAGTAAATACACTACTCCCCCGCTTAGATTCGACTGCGGCTCTGAAGACCCCCTGATAAATTTTAATCGAAAACTGCATAAAAAATTAACCGAGTTCAAGATTCAGCACCACTATCAGGAATTCCCCGGAGGCCATGACTGGAGTTACTGGCAGCAACATATTGTGAAGACCTTGTTGTTTTTTAATGACCTGCATTAGCCAGTCTGCAGTCCTTAATTGTTAATTGTTAATTGTCAATTGTTATCGTCAATCAATATAGTTTCTACCCAATGCATCGCTTTTACACCGGTGAAATGTTCGATCTGATGTCTGCAGCTAAAGCCGTTTGCCACTATGGTGCTGTTGTCTTTGAGCTTTTCTACTGCGGGAAATAGCACCTCATCCCCTATCTTCCCGGAGAGATCATAATGTTCTCTTTCATATCCGAAGGAGCCAGCCATGCCACAGCACCCGGAGGGTATTTCCCTGGTTGAGGCTCCAGTATGTTGAAATATTTCATGCATCGAGCCGGTTCCGTAAAGTGCTTTTTGATGACAATGACCATGAATAGCCATGCTTTCTGAATTTACCTTTAATTTTCGCCGGCCAGACTTTAGCGCTTTCGCGACAAAATCATCAATTAGCACAATCTGGTTTTTTAATTGAGCCGCCAGTTGCTGATTATCTATCAAATCTGGCAGGTCATCATTTAGTGCTGAGGCGCAGCTAGGTTCGCAAACTATTATCGGATAACCTGCATCCATCCAGTGTTTCAATGCATTTACGGTGCCGGTTCCATGCTTTTTAGCGTCCCTTAGAAATCCATGAGATATTCTGGGGCGCTGACAACACCCTACGTTAGCCAGCTTAACCTCATATCCAAGCGCCTCCAATAATTTAGTGGCGGCGATACCTATTTTGGGTTCGTGGTAATTCAAATAAGTATCAGCAAACAGCACTACTGTTCCTTCTGGGTTCACGGTAACAGACTTTCTTCTTTCAAACCATTTGTGGAACGGCTCGGAAGCGTACTCGGGCAACTTCCTGCGATGATCAAAGCCCACGGTTGCTGACAACAGGCGCCTAAACCAGCGGCTGTTTTGTATCCCATTGATCAAACCGGCAGGCCACCCGGAAAAAATTCCGGACATGTCTGAGGCATCACGGATCATTCGGTCCCGCAAAGTAGTCCCGTGAACATCGTAATACTTCTGACTGATATCGGCTTTCATCTTTGCCATATCAACGTTACTGGGACATTCGGATTTACAGGCCTTACAGGATAGGCATAAGTCCATTACCTGATGAAGTCGCTCACTGGTAATGCCCTCATTTGAAAACTGTCCCGACATCGCCATCCTCAATGCATTAGCCCTTCCCCGGGTGGAATGCTCCTCATCACGAGTGGCTTTAAAACTGGGGCACATGGTGCCACCCAGTAACTTCCTGCATTCTCCCACTCCCGTACACATATGAACGGATTCATGAAAACTCCCCTCTTGCCGGTACTTAAACTCCGTATCAAGTGGCTGATCGTGGTATGTGGTTCCGTAACGAAGATTTTCTTCAATTGACTGTGCTTCAGTAATCTTACCTGGATTCATAAGATTCTGAGGATCAAACAGTTTCTTAATATCAATGAAAGCGTTATATAATTGATTTCCAAAAAATCTTTCATTGAATGCGCTGCGAACCAGGCCATCTCCATGCTCCCCGCTCCATGATCCGCCATACTTTTTAACCAGTTCGAATGTGTCCTCCGCAATGTTTTTCAATTTCAGGATATCCTCCTGATTGCGTAAATCCAGTATTGGTCTTACGTGAATTACTCCAACACTGGCATGTGCATACATAGCTGCCTCCGCATTATGCTTTTTACACACCTTAAGTACCTGATCAATGTATTCAGGAAGACATGCTGACGGAATTCCGGCATCCTCAATAAAAGGAAGCGGTTTCTTCTTTCCTTTCAGCCCCAGCATTAACCCTAATCCCTTCTTCCTGATTACCCATACATCCTCGTAATCAGGGCCTTCGGAGAAAATTGGATAAGCATAGCCGAATCCGTGCGCTTTTTGGTCAGAAACCATGGCCTCAGCCCGCCGCAGAACTTCCTGTTCTGAGTCTCCGTAAAATTCAACAATTAAAATCGCTGCCGGGTCGGCTTCTATAAAATGACTGTGACGTTTAGTGGTAAGATTTTCACGGCTTAGCCGCACCACTACTGCATCCAGGATTTCCACCGCGGACGGCTGAAATTGTAACATCGGTTCCACCGCCATAACTGCCTCCAGTAATTCCGCATAGTGAACTACACAGACACATTTAGCTTTAGGAAGGGGCTCAAGATTTAACTTAAGTTCTACAGTAGCTGCCAGGGTACCCTCACTTCCGCATATCAGTTTACTCAAGTTCCAGGTCTGCTGATTGACGAACTCATCCAGGTTATATCCTCCAACCCTTCTCATGACCTTGGGAAATTTCTTGATAATCTCCTGTTCATTGGACTGAATGGCCCGTTTTACACCCCGGTAGATCTCTGCCTCCCTGTCTGTCCCATCGGCAATCGCTTCAAATTCTGAGGGGGTTTTGTCAGAAAAAACCAGAAATGTACCATCCGAAAGCAACACCCGGGACTCAAGAATATGGTCAACCGTCTTACCATATAAAATACTCTTGGTACCGGAACTGTTGTTGCCTACCATACCGCCAACATTTGCCCGGCTACTGGTGGCTGGATCCGGGGCAAAATGCAGTCCATGCGGTTCCAGTCTCGCATTAAGGTCATCCCTGGCGATTCCTGGCTGTACCCGCACCCATCTTTCTTCAATATTCAGCTCGAGCAGCTGATTCATGTATTTGGAGAAATCCAATACCATAGAGGCGCCTACGGTTTGCCCGGCCAGGCTGGTGCCAGCTCCGCGAGGCAAGATTGTAACATTGTGCTGACGGGCAACACCTATTGCGCGCTCGACATCCTGTTGGTGCCTGGGGAAAACCACCACCTTTGGTTTTATTTGATAAATACTGGCATCGGTGGCGTATATACCCAGGGTATATGGGTCATCCAGTACCTCCCCCTCCAGGCTCGAACGAAGCTGAGTAACAAAGTCTTGAATGCTGTCTTTCAATAGAAATAACTAGAATAATTATATAAATACCACAGCAGACTGTGGTCGATTTCAGTAGTTGAAGTTAACCCAGTGGTAATTCCCAACTTTCCATTCCCCATTTACCCTTTGACCGGCAAGTTGGGTTACAACAGAACCAGTGTGCCGCAAACTATTGTTTTCAAATAGTCTGATGGTAGTCCGGTAACTGGTTACAAAGAAGTCATCTTTAACTTCAGAATACAAGAATTTAGTTTCCCCAAATGTCAAT
>BQJT01000062.1 GCA_021604845.1 Cyclobacteriaceae bacterium | reverse complement strand
CTTCAATACTATCGGAACTGTACGATTTCGCAGCAAAATATGTACTATATCGGACATAGCAAAAGTATAGTTGGATATAATGGCAAAGCAAAATCGAATCTTTGTTAAAATGGCCTTAGTACCATCAAAATGATTATTTTTGCCACCAGTTTTGATTAAATGGCTGATTTCATCCTTATGACTGAATATAATTTCCAGGAAATAGAAAAGAAGTGGCAGCAGTATTGGAATGAACGTCAGGTGTTCAAAACACTTGAGGATCCTGACAAACCGAAGTATTATGTATTGGATATGTTCCCTTATCCTTCGGGAGCCGGGTTGCATGTTGGTCACCCTTTAGGATATATCGCCACCGATATCGTGGCAAGATACAAGCGGGCATGCGGTTACAATGTACTGCATCCTATGGGGTTTGACTCATTTGGGCTGCCAGCTGAACAATACGCAATCAAGACTGGGCAGCACCCTGCTGAAACCACCGAAACCAACATAAACCGGTTTAAAAAGCAGCTGGAAGTGTTGGGATTCTCCTATGACTGGCAGCGTGAAGTCAGGACCAGCGATCCCGATTATTACCGCTGGACCCAGTGGATTTTCTTAAAACTTTTTAACAGCTATTTCGATCATCAGCAACAGAAGGCACTGGACATAAGCAAGTTACCCATTCCTTCAGGGTTAACAGAAGAAGAAAAACAAGAGTTTATTAATGAACAACGACTGGCCTACCAGGCTGAAATTTCGGTAAACTGGTGTCCTGACCTGGGGACAGTACTGGCCAATGAAGAGGTGGTAGGTGGTGTCAGTGAAAGAGGAGGATATCCGGTAGTACGAAAGCCTTTACGCCAGTGGATGTTAAGAATTACTGCCTATGCGGACCGTTTACTGGATGGGTTGGAGGAATTGGACTGGCCCGAATCTATAAAAACCTCGCAAAAAAATTGGATCGGCAGATCCTATGGAGCTGAAATCCAGTTTCCCATAAAGGATTTTGGTGAGGGAATTACTGTCTACACTACCCGGCCAGATACTATTTACGGGGTAACCTACATGGTACTGGCGCCGGAACATCTACTGGTACCATTGATCACCACGGACCAGCAAAAAGCTACTGTGGACCAGTATCTGGAACAAACCAGTAAAAAAAGTGATCTGGAACGCAGCGACCTGGACAAAACCAAGACCGGTGTATTTACCGGAGCGTTTGCAATTAACCCTATCAACCAGCAGCATATACCGATCTGGATTTCGGATTATGTACTCATCTCTTATGGTACAGGGGCGGTAATGGCGGTACCAGGTGGGGATCAGCGGGATTTCGAGTTTGCCAAAAAATTCGACTTGCCAATTATCCTGGTAGTGGCAGAGAATGGTTCTCAGGAAGAACTTCAGGAAGTATATGCAGGTCATGGAACCATGATTAATTCCGCAGAGTACAACGGTTTGCACAGCAAGGAGTTTACCAAAGTTATCATCGACCGGCTTGAACAGGAGGGCGTTGGCAAAGCCGCGGTCAACTACAAGCTTAGAGACTGGATATTTACCAGGCAACGCTACTGGGGTGAACCCATACCCCTGATTCACACCGAAAAAGACGGGGTAGTAGCGGTACCGGAGGATCAGTTGCCGGTGGTGCTGCCAGAAGTTGAAGATTACAAA
Organism: Cyclobacteriaceae bacterium; assembly: GCA_021604845.1. Taxonomy (GTDB): domain Bacteria; phylum Bacteroidota; class Bacteroidia; order Cytophagales; family Cyclobacteriaceae; genus SZUA-3. The sequence goes on along the minus strand of BQJT01000062.1, from coordinate 21,071 downwards.
CCCACTCAGGATGGTCAGAGTCCGCTGGCGAAGGCCGAAGAATGGGTCAATACTATTTCACCAGTTGATGGCTCACCTGCAAAACGCGAAACCAACACCATGCCTCAATGGGCAGGATCCTGTTGGTATTATTTGCGTTTTATGGACCCTGAAAACAAGCAAAACCTGGCAGATTATGAGAAATTGAAACAATGGAGCCCGGTTGATCTCTACGTAGGAGGTGCTGAACACGCGGTGTTACACCTGCTGTATGCACGATTCTGGCACAAGGTGCTGCATGATCTGGAAATAGTTCCAACCGATGAACCGTTTCAAAAACTGGTAAATCAGGGAATGATCCAGGGTCGCTCGAATTTTGCATATCGTATCCAGGACACCAACACCTTTGTTTCCTTTAACCTGCGAAAGGAATACAAGACTACCCCGATTCATGTAGACATTGACTTATGCCGAAATGATGTATTGGATATCGAAGCGTTCAGAAAATGGCAGCCCGATCTTACCGATGCCGAATTTGTGCTGGAAAATGGAAAATACATTTGCGGCAGTGAGGTGGAAAAAATGTCCAAATCGAAACTGAATGTGGTTAGCCCGGACCAAATTGTAACCAGGTATGGTGCAGATACCCTCCGAATGTATGAAATGTTTCTGGGACCATTGGAACAGGGGAAACCCTGGAGCACCCATGGCATCGATGGCGTATTTAAGTTTCTCCGAAAATTTTGGAATTTATTTCACAATGATGAAGGGAATCTAATAGTAACAGATGAGAAACCAACCGCTGAAGAGCTTAAGATTACCCATCAAACCATTAAAAAAATCGGGGAAGATATTGAACGACTCTCGTTAAACACCTGTGTGAGTACACTGATGATCTGTACCAACACATTAACCAATCTGAACTGCTCCAAGAAAACCATATTAAGGGATCTGGTCATCGTTATTGCACCTTTTGCCCCGCACCTGGCTGAAGAACTTTGGCAGCTACTGGGAGAAGAGCCCAGTGTAAGTCTTGCCAGTTTTCCCCAATACAATGAGCAGTACCTGAAAGAAGACAGCTACGAATATCCGGTTTCGGTTAACGGAAAAATGCGCGCCAGAATGAAATTCGGGGTTGACATGCCCAAACAGGACATCGAGCAAGCAGTACTTGAGTCGGAGGTTATCCAAAAGTGGATTGGTGGGAAAACCCCTAAAAAGGTGATCGTGGTACCCGGGAAAATTGTCAACGTAGTGGTTTAGTAGTTGGTGAGTTGGTGAGTTGCTGATTTAGTGATTTGGTGATTTAGTGAGTTGGTGAGTTGGTGAGTTGCTGGGTTGCTGAGTTGCTGAATTAGTGAATTAGTGAGTTGGTGAGTTGCAGATTTGGTGATTTGGTGAGTTGGTGAGTTGCTGAGTTGCTGAGTTAGTGAGTTGGGCGAATTAATCCCTCTAATTAGATTGTTTGCCATTCAACTTTTTGCTTATTTATTAATGAAATGCTGGATAACCATACAACGCCATGATCAAAGTAACAATTTCTGTCCTAGCTGCATTATGTTTCAGCTACACCGGTATAGCGCAAGACCTGCAGGAAAAGATACAGTTTTTACAAGAAAACACTGTTTCCGTAACAGGTAAAAAGAAAACCTTCGATCAGCAGTTTTCCGGAGACCCTGACCACCAGTTCATTGTTTCAGTAAAAATCACAGATACCGACAACGGGGAGGAAATCATCAAAACCGTAAATCTACAGGACCTGAACCCTTCCCGGGTGGTGTTCGAGCCAAAAAGGGACATGGTTGAGATTTCTGCACGGGTGAAAACCGACAAAAAACTGGTGAAAATTGTAGAAAATGGGGAAATACAAAACTACCAAAATGAGTTTCTCTTTTACGCCGGCGGGATAGAAGAGGCCCGATCATTGGCTGATGCGCTGGAATCTATTGTTGAGTTAGCCAACAAAGAAGCCGAGAAGTCCGATCCCGCAGTTACCGGCAAAGAGCAATTGCTGGCATATCTTTCACAATCAACCGCTGAGGTGGTGATAAACGATGAAAGTTATTTACAGGAATTTAAGGTGGACCAGGAAAACAATAATGTAATAACCGTGGGGATTGAGCAGGTATCAAAAACACTTAAGGAAGAGTATCGGTTTAATGCTGCGGACCTGTACATCAGCAAGATTGACTTTGATACCAGGCGTAATCAGGTTTTGGTTTCTCTGAGTACCAAATCGGATAGCAAGGTAATTGCATACACCAAGGATGGGGTGATCGGAAATTTCACCAACGGGTTTGAAATACTAATGCCATCAGTAGAAGAAGCCCGGGTCTATGCAGCAAACCTAAAGGAACTGGTAAAACTGGCGGAGAGTGAAGAATCCACCGGTTTTGAAAATTATTCTATACCTCAATGCCAGGAATTTTTATCCCAGCATATTGGTCAGGTTATTATCAACCAGGATACCTATAGTCAAAGCTTTACCGCTGACCCGGATAATCAATTAGTGTTCAGGATCAAGTCAATTGATGTATCAAAAGGTGAAGAGATTACCTATCTGGTTAATGCTGCCTATCTGCATAAAGGACAGACCAAATTCGACACCAGAGGAAATGCGGTGCTGGTAACCCTGGAAATTGATGGCAATCGAAAATTAATCAGTACCCTTAAAGGTGCAGAGGCCGGCAACTACCTGCATACTTTTACGGTGAGGGCCCAGGACATAGAATCCGGCAGAGATCTATCTAAAGTTTTCACCCGATATAAGACATTGGCCAGAGAAGAAATGGAGCAACTTAACCCGTTCTCCGATCCGGGTCAGGCAGAAAGTTTTATTGTTGAGTCAGTTAGCGAAATTGTGATTAATACCGATACCTACCTGCAATCGGTTAAAATAGACTCAGAGAATTCCTGCCTTTACACCTATGAATTCACCGATGTTTCCAAAGATGTGCAATTCGATTACGAGTTCAATTTCCAGGATATCGACCTGCATAAAATCCAGTTTGATACCAGGGGATCCCAGGCCTTTGTGGCTTTGGAAGTCCGTGGTGGAAATAAACTGATCCAGACTTATAAAGATGGAGAAATGGATAAATATGTAGATGAATTGCAGATTTTAACTAAAGATATTGAACAAGCCAGGATGTTGGTTACTGCCTTGAAATTAAAGGCTGAATCTTGTGAGAAATAACCCTGTTGTGAGCAGGTATGTATTTAAATTCAACGGTTTCTTCTAAAAATTTAACTGAAATAATGAACAATTACCTGGTATCTATTTCAACTTGCTTTGTTGCTGTGCTGGCTGGTTGCGGTAACCCATCCGCCGAACAACCAACCGCTGAAATGGTTCCTCCGGTAATTGCTCCTTTTGAAAATCTGGATACACTGGCGGTAAATGACTGGTGGAACAGAGCGGAGACCGCAATTATCGATCTGAAGGTTGATCGGAATAAGGTATTGGCCTTTGGGATGTATACTGTATCAAACAATACACTTAAACTTACCGCACAATTATATCCCTTGTACCCTGATGAAACCAGGGAGGTAAGGCTTGAAGTTAAAAAGGACAACAAATGGCAGGAGATACAAAAGCAGGAGGTAAATGACCTGGGCTGGTCTGCACTCTTTCGGGTGGAAAACTGGGATACAGGGCAGGATATACCCTATCGATTACGCCACGGTCAAGATGCATCCTTTGAAGGCCTGATACGGAAAGATCCGGTGAATCAGCAAGAAATTGTAGTTGCTGCATTTTCCTGCAATTCCAATAAGGACCGGGGTATGCGGGAAAGTTATGTGCGCAATGTAAACCATCATAACCCGGACCTGCTGTTCTTTGCAGGTGATCAATCCTACGACCACACGGAGCACACGGCAGCGTGGTTGAAGTTCGGGCTTCAGTTTCGTGAAACCTTCCGAACAAGACCCTGTATCAGCATACCCGATGATCATGATATCGGTCAGGGTAATTTATGGGGTGAAAATGGGAAAAAATCTGAAAGTAAAGTAGCAGATGACGGCGGTTATAAGTACCATGCGGAATATGTCAAAATGGTAGAACGCTGTCAGACAGCACACCTGCCTGATCCCTTTGACCCTACTCGTATCGAACAGGGTATCGGCGTTTATTATACTAACCTGATTGTTGGCGGAGTGGATTTTGCCATTCTTGAAGACCGGAAATTTAAGTCAGGGCCTAATGGCAAGATTCCGCAGCAAGGGCCCCGCCCCGACCATATTCGCAATCCGGAATACGATCCCGCCTCAATCGATCTGGAGGGACTTACATTGTTGGGAGATCGCCAACTGATTTTCCTGAATGACTGGGCAGAACAGCAGGATGGGATAGCAATGAAGGCAGTTCTGTCACAAACCGGGTTCTGTGGCGGTGCCCATTTACATGGAAACAAGGAAAACAGGCTGCATGCAGATCTGGATTCTAATGGCTGGCCACAAACAGGACGTAAAAAAGCACTGCAAGCCATTCTTAAAGCCAATGCAGTGCATATTGCCGGTGACCAGCATCTGGCTACGGTGATTCACCATGGAATCGATAAATATGGTGATGGCCCCTGGGCATTTGTGGTGCCCGCGATTGTAAACGACTACTATAGTCGTTGGTGGTGGCCGGAAGATGAGCAACCGGGAGGGAATCATGATTCTAAAAATGAACTGCCCTGGACAGGTGACTATCTGGATGGATTCAACAATAAGATAACCATGCTGGCCTATGTAAATCCGGAAAGCCCTTCCAGTGGTTCGGGATACGGGTTGGTGCGGTTCAACAAACCGGAAAAAACAGTGATTTTTGAGTGTTGGCCACGGGATGCTGACGTTTCATCGCCGCAGGCCCAACAATTTACCGGGTGGCCGGTTACCGTGACCATTGACAATTAACAATTAACAATTAACAATTAACAATTAAGGTATCGATTAATGCAATTAGACAAGAACACCAAAATCGGATGGATCGGAACCGGGGTTATGGGTGCCTCAATGGTAAACCATCTTCATAATGCCGGTTACCCGTGTACCATTTACACCAGGACCAAATCCAAAGCACAATCTTTAATAGATCAGGGACTCCGATGGGCCGATAGTCCCGGAGCGGTAGCCGCCCAGTCCGATGTGATCTTTACCATTGTTGGCTTTCCCCAGGATGTCAGAGAAGTATACCTGGGTGACGGTGCCATTGTGGATTCTTGTAAAGAGGGCTCAGTGTTGGTAGATATGACAACTACCGAACCCAGTCTGGCAGTAGAAATCTATCAGGCAGCCCGGGCGAAAGAAGTGCAGTCAATAGATGCACCGGTGTCGGGTGGAGATGTAGGAGCTAAAAGTGGTGCCCTTTCCATCATGGTTGGCGGTGATGAGCAGGCAGTAAACCAGGTAATGCCGTTATTGGACCTGATGGGCAAGAATATTGTGTATCAGGGACCAGCTGGATCAGGGCAGCACACTAAAATGTGCAACCAGATCACCATTGCAGGGACTATGATTGGTGTTTGTGAAGCATTGCTATATGGCCATAAGGCAGGACTCAATCTCGAAACCATGCTCTCTTCCATTGGAGGTGGAGCTGCCCGCTGCTGGACTTTAGAGAACCTGGCTCCCAGGATTATAAACAGGAATTTCGATCCGGGCTTTTATGTGGAGCATTTCATTAAAGATATGAGTATTGCATTAAAAGAGTCCGAATTGCTGGGTCTCAGCCTTCCCGGTCTGGCATTGGTCAAACAACTTTACCTTACAGTAAAGGCACAGGGCCATGGCAAGCTTGGAACCCAGGCATTGACTCTGGCGCTGGAAAAAATGAATGGAGCGTAAATAGATGTGAGTTATTTTATTTAGTATTTAGTATATGGTGCTTATTAAGCGATATTCGGTGTTCGGTGTTCGGTATTCAGTGTTCGGCTTCCTGTGTGGTATCGGGTTGATGGTGCTGAGCCTTGAAGCAATTGGGCAGCCCGGTCCCGGGGATGTTTTCAGGGAATATGCCTGGATCCCACACATGATTAAGAGCGAAACGGGAAAATTTTTACGAGTAGGCGGTAATCTGGATTACCGGAACAACCCCACTCACCTGCCTCCCGAATTTCACCGGGATGGCTACATTTCATTTGGTCATTACCTGCAACTGGATCAGGCCATTAAGGCCGAATTGGTACTGGAAAAAGTAGCTTCGCATGAAGATACCAAAGGATTGCGGGTTTCCATCAACCAAAACACCGCCATCCAGATACCTGCTGCCAAAGGTATTCCGGAACCTGAAGCTGATTACATGCATCACACCTATCCCGTTACCCCCATTCCCTTGAGTGAATTAAGGGAAGGCTGGGATAATTCCTTCCAATTGGAAGTTGATACCGCCCAGCGGTGGAACTGGCCCCAGAATTTAATTTATGGGGTGATTCTTAGAGTTTATTACCAGCCGGAAACTGCTCAATCAAAGGCTGAAATCACTGGCATTAATAATGGTGATGCCCTGGGTCGGAAGGTTATTTTGGAAATTTCGGATCCTGACCAAAGCATCCGTCAGGTGGATTACCTGGGGCTGTATGAAGGTATTAATTACGAGGGTGACGGAATTTATCGCCAATGGCATTATCATTACCTCAGGGGTAACATAAAACATCATCTTGGTACAGCGATGGATTATCCTTATAAATTGAATTGGAACACCGAATGGGTGCCAGACCAACAGGAACCATTGCAAATAGCAGCGCGCATTGTCGACAACACAGGCCTCATCTACTTTACTGCTGCGGTAACCGGATTGTCATTCGACCGGGATTTCAGGGTAGCATTGGGAAAGCCTTACAACCAGCCAAAGAATTGGGTAACCCGCGAAGGGGAATTCCAGGAAAAGATTGACCTAAAAACAAACCCCGAACGCATTACCGATGCCCGTTTAATTTGGGTGAGCTGGAGTCCCTGTTATACCAACGGTGTATTCGTTAATCAGAAACAAGTGCTTGACAAAGAAGGTCCCTGCTATGACTATATGGCACATAATGTGCCGTTCGATCCCGCGTTACTCAAATCCGGAACCAATGTTATCAGCACTGGAAAAGAGCCGCTCCATGATGGAAACATGGTTCATGGTATGGAAGTTCAATGGCCGGGTATCATGTTGTTGATCAGATACTAGATTGAGTTTGAGTTGGGGTTTGAGTTGGGGTTTGAGTTGGGTTTGAGTTTGGGTTTGGGTTGGGGTTTGAGTTGGGTTTGAGTTTGAGTTTGAGTTTGAGTAGTAATGGACTATGAGTAAGCTATCTTCGATTTTCAGCATCAAAGTTAATGTTGCGCTGGCTTTGTTTTTTTGGGGTTGCTCGGCTGGGGCCCAGGTTAAAATCAGCGATGGTGTAATCAGTGAAGGACAGGAGTGCTTTAAGATCGAAACCCCAAATGCCACCTATCTTTATCAAAAGACAGCAGGGGGATTTTGCAATATGCTTGACCGCCAGGGAACCGACTGGATCCAATTTCATAAAACAGATGAAGCAAAGTACCCGACTTCAGCAGCTGCTGATTACCGCGGTTTGCCCAACCTGGTCTTTGGATCCGAAGATGGTGGTTGTGGTCACCCGGGATTCCAAAAAATGACTTCTGAAAAGGTTTTTCCGAATCAAATCAGGTCCGTTTCAAACAGTGGCAAATGGCAATGGATCTGGACGTTCCATGATAATTTTGCGGAGATGGAAATAGAAAAATCCGACCCGGACCAGGCTTACTGGTTCCTGTATGAAGGGCCAATAGCCGGTCAGTTTTCACCTGACACACATTACTGGGGGACGGATGTAACCGGCCCGTTGGATGCCAAACCGGATTTAGTTATTGGCACCGAAATGTACGGAAACTGGCAAACGGCTTATTTTGGAGACGCCGACCATGCTTCGGTCTTTTTTGTGCACCAGATGAAACCCGATACCTTAAAAGATCTCTATACCTATATGGGTGATGACATAAATCTGGGAAATGAATCCCCCGATGGGATGGTAGTATTCGGCTTCGGGCGGGATCAGGGGGCACAGCCATTAATGACCATCCCTCAAAAGTTCAGAATTGGATACCACCAGGGGAAAATAAGTAATGCTGAAGAACATAAACAGTTGATAAATTATATAAAAAATTTAAACCAATAACATGCGATTCGTTTACTATGTATTGACAATAGGGGTAATTTTTAGTTGTACCCCTGAAAAAGAGAAAATAACCGCTCCTATTGAGGAAATTCCTGAGAAAGCGAGTTTTATATCTTCATTAGCCTCAGACAGCGCCAACTTATGGTGGGCGCGTACTCTGGTAGATGTTGACGGCGATGGCATACTGGATGTTGCCTTGCACGACAATAACGGGTACGGAGGATGGTTGGGCTATTTAAAGGGGCGTATAGACGGTGAATTATGGGAGACGGTGATAGTAGCTATGGAGTCGCCCAATGGGAAAAAGTTCGCAGCAGGTGATCTGGACGCCGGCGATATAGACGGCGATGGAGATAATGATCTGATTGGGGTAGAACACCCAGGTGAATGGGAAGATGCCGAAGCAGATGCAGTGCTGTTTTGGTATGAACAGTCTGAGAATGGCTGGATTACCCACAATGTGGGTTCGATTCCGAGCGCCTTAAAGGACATCAGCCTGTCCGACCTTAATGGAGATGGTTTGCCAGAAATCATCACTGTAACTTACAACGCCGAGACATTAACAATTTTTAATCGTGATAAGGATAAGCTGGATTTTAAGAAAATTTGGGAAACAAAGCTGGACAACCTGCATGAAGGAATGGATGTCGGAGATGTCAACGGCGACGGTGCAGTAGACATTGCGGCCAATGGATACCTGCTGGTTAACCAGGGTGGTGATCTAACCTCATGGGAAACGCAGGTGATTGATAGTATGTGGTTCAATCAGGAGGAAGACCATTGGGCCAGAAATGCCACCAAGCATGTGTGTAAAGATGTGGATGGAGATGGTCAGGCAGAAGTCTTTATATCCCATTCAGAAAAAACCAGTTACCCGGTAGCCCGCTATGACTTGAATGCTGATGGTTCGTGGAACAAACAAATTTTGTTGGATTCGATTCCCGCGGCGCATAGTCTGGTGGTGGCCGACATGGATCTGGACGGTAGCGACGATGTGTTAACAGGGGTAAACAGAAGCCGCGCAATCAATATTATGGAAGAACTGGCACTGGAGCTGGATCTTAAAGATTTTCCGGTTTATTTGCTGAGAAATACCGGAGATCAGTGGAAAACTGAGATCATCAATTCACAGGGAGTTTACAATCTTTTAGCTGGTGACCTGGAAGGTGATGGCGATATTGATCTGATTCGGTTGAGTACTCATGATGGAAACGATATGCATGTTTTGGTCAATCAGCTGAGGTAATTGATTAACTTGTGGCTGCCGGAATGGATCACTATTTTAAGCTTCCATGCTGTTGAAAGTGATCGATATATTTCCAGGCCAATTCAGGATAGAATTGGTGCCCGGTATGCACGCTATAGACTCTTGGCAAATACTAACCTAAAGCCAAATACTGGCAGGCTCTCCTGATTAAAATCCAGATCCTGCGATCTTTTGAATCCCAACTTTTCATACATTTTCCAGGCAATCTGCATGGATTTAGTTGAATGAATTATTACCTGCTTTTGGCCGGATTCCTTTGCTCTCTTAATGCACTCCTTCGATAATGCTTTACCTATTCCAAGCCCTCTGGAATCCGGATCAACCGCCAGCAGCCTAAACCCCGCTGCGTTGCTTTCATCGATAGCGGTACCGCCTGATCCGTAAAACTGCATATCCCCGAAATAAACCACACCACCCAGTACATTTCCACTATCAGAGACCGCCACGATCAATTCCGTTAATGGTTTTTTTGTTTGGTCACCAATTTGTGACAGCATCTGGTAGTATCGGGGCTGCTCATGCGGGCCCGGGAACCCAGGCAAACCGGAATAAACCCGTACCATCATTTGCCCTGTGGAAACAAACTCAGAAGGTCGTGCATTTCTAATTTCAAAAGAAGCAGCCTTCATGTTATTTCTGTCGGCAAAAAAGAGCAGACCATTTCTGGCAATGATCAGGAATTAATTGCGAAATGAATATCTGTGATCAGTTCTGTCTCGGGAACCTTACCAGGCATACTAACATAAGTCTCAAAGGGATGAATGCCCTTTTTAGGCTTAAACTCCTTGGCACGCTGCATGGCAATTAGTGTTGACCAGGCATTACCCAGGTGAAGGTACGGTCCAATATGGCGTACGGTATAGGTTGCGGTTTCAGGAATCGCACCTTTGACCATTCCATCAGGTGCCGGTGAGGGAACTGATTTAAGCGGTAAGCCGGCGGTGTAGGATACACTTTGCTTCACCGGGTCCCATTTATGATAAATTGAAAAGGGTTCGCTGGCAATGTTGTCATGATGCTCCTCCCCATAATTCTTGAGCCGCTCAAAATCCTTTGTCATTGCAGAACCCACTTCTGGTACTGAGCATGTCCTTTTAATCCCGACATATTGACAACCCGGGTATCTGCCCTTACCCACAAACTCCAGCTTGGACTTTATTGCTCCATCTTCCACATACTCTTTTAACATATTAAGTCCCCGGTCAAAGTCCATGCCGATAAAAGCTTCCATAGATTTTTTCATCCAGAACATGAAAAAAGGCAGGCTGCTGTCCATGATCCAGGTTACTTTGCTATTATCTCCTGCTGGTTCAAGGGTAAATCGAACCTTCGCGGTTGATTTCCAGGGTTTCAGGAAAGTTAAGTCGTAGTCGACCGACGCGTGGGGCTGTTCATTGGTAATTCGCATATTACCTGAGCCGATTCGACGTCCCTCCCATTGGTAAGACTTGGCATCATCTGCTATCTTCAGGCTTGCTTCAGGTTCGCAGATCTGCCAGGGGGACCAGGGCTTCCAGTGGTTAAAATCATTTAACGTGCTGAATATTTTTTCAGGACTTGCCTGAATATCGATGGATTTACTGACGTGAGTTTTAGGCATGGTTAAATTGTTTGTGGCTGACTATTCATGGTTAAAATAATCATTTGTTTGCTGAGTGGCAAATACCACTCAGAACGCCCAACAACCGCCTAATAATTAGAATCTAAGGTTAGCATGATCAATTGCCCCTACGGTTCTTCCAACTCTACCTCATCTACTTTGTTCTTCTTACCGAAGCCCAACTTGATTTTCTTCTTCTTTTTAGGAGCCTTGCTCTTTTCTTTACCTTTTTTGGTTTCTTCCACCGGTTGCGCAGAGATTCCCCGGTCCTTTTCGAAATCTTCCAGATCCATCACTTGTGGTTCCCTGGCACGTTGCATTTCCTCTTGCTTTTCCTTTTCCAGTTGCTCTTGTTGTCGAAGTTCCTTCTTGCTTAAGTCCTGCTCCTCAGGTTCCACTATTTCAGATTCCTTTTCAAATCCGATATTCACACTATCGACTTCCTCAATATCCTTTTTCCAGAACTTCCACTTTTGCTTTTTCTTCTCCTGTGGCTGCTCCAGTATTTCCTCGCTCCCGGCATCCAGCTGGTCCTGTTCCTCATCCCGGATTGAAGGTTCTTCCGGCATAGGCAGGTACTGGCCAAAGTGTCGCATATAATAGATCTGATCAACGTTGTATTGATTAATCGGTCTTTCTCCCTCATTGATCAACCGCTCCATGTCTTCGGGAGAAAGATCCTGCTCAGCCAAAAGCATGGTATCAGGCGGTTCAACCTCCGGAAAAATTGTCTCCATTTTCACCGTCAGCATCTCATCCCGCTTTTTCTTGTACTTTAAACCTTTGATTACCCCGTATTTGTTTTTGTTAGCCGCCATATCGTTCCGGGGCAATGTATCTTCATCAAACAGCGAGAATTTTTTATGACGGGTTGGCTGGTCCAGAATGTAGGCACTTTCATAGGAGGGGCATATGTAATTACTCTTACACGAAAATATTGTGGCCACTATGATAAGGGCCAGGACGATGCGAGAAGAATTTCTCATCAGACTCCGGAGCAATTGATCACCATACATACAAATGGTGCTGCCTCCACCCGAGGCATCCACCTGTTTAACACTAGTGCACTTATAACAATTATTACTCAAAAATATTGCTAACTCTCAGCAAATTAAAGCTTAATGACCTTTAAAACTTACACGAATCAGACCGCCAGGTATTTATGTGAGTTAATTACTCAGTAAAAGTGATTAAAGCCATATTTTATTTAAATATTAACAGATATTATATAACTTAACCACGACAGCTATGGGATCTAAATTTTTGTAACCGGTATTTTTAGAAACGCCGGATACCAACCATAAAACCTAACCTATGAACAGAGGGATCCTGGTGCTGTTGATTGCCGTGGGCGGCATTCTTTACCTTTCCCTGAAATCCCACATAGTTGAGATTGATGTCCCCAGAGAAAAGCTCAGTGCTAGTATCAATTCCGAGTTTCAGGAAGTTAGACCGTTGATTTCTGCCGATGGTACCAGATTGTACTTCAGCAGACGTAATCATCCGGACAACACCGGGGGTAGTAAGGACTTTCAGGATATCTGGCAAAGTGATTTTCAAAACGGTGCGTGGACCACTCCAACGAGGCTACCGAAACCATTAAATAACAAAAAGGCCAATACGCTTTGCTCAATAACCAGTGATGGCCGTTATGCGCTGCTGCTTGATAGTTATAAAAGGGTGAAAACTCCGTTGGCACAGGTATTCCATTCGTCGGCCGGATGGACCGCCCCGGGTGACTTATTAATACATGACTTTATAAACCTTAGTTCCTATTACGATTTTTACTATCATGAACAGGCACAGGTAATACTCAGCGCTATTGATAATGGAAGGGGATCTGGGGAACAGGACCTTCATGTTTCCTTTAAGAAGGACGATGGAAGCTATACCAAACCTAAAAATCTTGGTAAAGTCATAAATACCCGTAAATCGGATTTTGCACCTTTTTTGGCTTCGGATGGAAGAACCCTGTATTTTTCCAGTTACGGACATTCCGGAATGGGAGGCAGCGATTTTTATGTATGCTACCGGCTGGACGATAGTTGGTTAAGATGGACCGAACCAAAAAACCTTGGACCAGGTATTAACTCCTCGAACGACGAAAACTTCTTATCGGTGACTGCGGATTTCTCATATGTATACTTTGAGAGTTACCCGGAAAATTCCAAAGAAAAGGACCTTTACCGGGCACCTTTACCCCGCCAGTTTCATCCGGAAAACCTAAATCCCAAAAATACCTCGGAACCACCAATTGCCTCAAGACGTACTTCCGAAACTGCCCCTGAGCTAAATTACAATCCCATAGTTGAACCCAATTCACCTACTGGTGAACCATTGTCATCCCTGCCGAAATCACCAACTGCATTAGCAGGGTTAGCCTCCACTGAATACCACCAGGACGGGCAGACCAGAATCCGGATATTAAATAATAGCTACTTTCAATACAACAGCTTCGAAATTTCACCTGAGTTTCGGACAAAGCTTAAGGAAATCTCAACCCTGTTAGTTAATAACCCCTCCATACAGGCACAATTGGAGGGCCACACAGATAACCGGGGAACTGTTGAATCCAACTTAAGAATATCCTATCTGAGGGCGCAGGCTGCAGCGCATTTCTTGGTCGATCAGGGGGTATCCGGAAATCAGTTGTTGGTAGTTGGAGCCGGGGAACAAGCGCCGCTGGCAAGTAATGACGATGAGCTAGAAGGTCGCGAGTTAAACCGCAGGGTGGAGGTCACGCTGATATCACCGGTGGGCATATCGGATCTCTGATCTCTGATCTCTGATCTCTGATGTCTGATCTCTGATGTCTGATCTCTGATGTCAGAGATCAGATCTTGGCATTTCAGATGAGAAATCTTTAAAACAGTCTCTTGACAATCAGGAAAATCACGCCCAACAGAAAAACGATAATAGATATCTTGTTGATTCCATGCATCATCCTGATATTGAAATTACTAGGCCTGGAAGGATCTTTTTTTCTAAAAAAATACCCAAAAGCTTCGCCCACTTGGAAATAGTCCTTCAAACTATTCTTTTTTTTCTTTTCCATTGTTTACATCTCCTTGCCAGTTGGCTCAACCCACTGGCCATCCTCTTTTATGATTTCTATCAATTCATCCACTGCATTTGCCGAAGGGACTCCTCTTTTGATAACCTCCTGTCCTTTATAAAGTGTGATCTTTCCTTTTCCTGATCCAACATAGCCATAATCTGCGTCGGCCATTTCCCCAGGTCCGTTAACAATGCAGCCCATTATCCCGATTTTAACCCCTTTCAGGTGATCCGTTCTTTTTCTGATCCTGGCAGTTGTTTCCTGAAGGTCGAACAACGTTCGTCCGCATGATGGACAACTGATATACTCTGTTTTGGTCATCCTGGTCCTGGCTGCCTGAAGAATAGTAAAGCAGGTTTGATTGTAGTCTTTAATTTGAGACAACTTTAACTCCTTTGACAGGCTCTCCGGACCACCTGCATTCAGGAATACTCCGTCTCCGATACCATCTATCAACAGGGACCCAATATCCGTGGCAGATTTTAACTGAAGAATTTCCAGATTTCCAGGCGAATACTTTCTACTGATGACTACAGGGTTGGTTACAGATTCAGTCATCAGCTCAAAAGCAAATCTCCTCAGGGCCGCTCTTCCATGAAGATTGTCGGTCTCCAGCCACACTACTGCATTAGGATGTGATCTCAGAACCGCTACCGCATCCAATTGATCGGCAGACAACTTCACAAAGTTTAATATAGGATGGGCAGTATCTTCTTTAAGTTCTTCCAGTGTCAGCAGTGGATATCGATAGTGGTCCTGCAATTGGTTCCAAACAGGGTAATCAACAATTTCCCTTAATCCATTGGGCAGCATAAACGAAACAGGTTGCCGGCCTGTATATAGGTAATCTGCACCGGAGTCATTCATTGACCATTTGTCTGGTTCCGGTAGATAAAAATGTCCAATCGATTTTAGATCATTGACCGCTATTTCTCCTATCCCGGTAAAATCAGCAATAACCCTTGGCACGTTGTGGTCACCAAAATTATCAACTGCGTGACTGGTCCTTCTTCGATAACTAAATGGATCTATTGGCAGGTTATTAACCTCAGTAATTCTATCATGGTTGGCCCGATCCTGATAACGGTCGACCAGCATTTTTGCGATTGGCGCCTCAAACTCGGGTTCCTCAGTCAGACTAACCCGAACGGTGTCACCCAGGCCATCCTCCAGCAAACTACCAATGCCTACTGCAGATTTAATCCGTCCATCTTCCCCCTCGCCTGCTTCGGTTACACCAAGGTGTAACGGATAAGGCTTTAAACCCTCGAATTGCATTCGATTTACTAGCAAACGATAAGCCTGCACCATCACCTGTGGGTTACTGGCTTTCATACTGAGCACAATCTGATAATAATTCAATGATTCACATATCCGCAGAAACTCCAGCGCCGACTCAACCATACCCAGCGGCGTATCTCCATAGCGGCTCATTATTCTATCGGATAATGAGCCATGATTGGTCCCAATACGCATGGCAGTTCCATATTCCTTGCAAATCTCGACCAGTGGGGTAAATCTTTTACGTATCCGCTCCAATTCCTGCTGATAGGAATCTTCGGAATATTCGATCAGTTCAAACCTCTTTTTATCAGCGTAATTACCCGGGTTGATCCGCACCTTTTCCACTATTCGGGCTGCTAGCTCCGCGGCGTTTGGAGTAAAGTGAATATCCGCAATTAACGGCACCTCAATACCATCATTTTTTAAAGCTCGCTTAATCTGCTGCAGATTCTCTGCCTCTTTGATACTGGGAGCGGTAATTCTTACATAATCACATCCGCTATCTACCATTCGCCTGATCTGTTCAACAGAACCCTGGGTATCCATGGTATCAACCGTGGTCATGGACTGTATTCGAATAGGATGATCCGCTCCCAGGGCTATGCTACCAATATTAACTGCTATGGTTTCCCTCCTTGAGTAGGAGACCAGACTGTCACAATAATCTCTATCGGGTCCGATAAATGCAGTAGTTGCTGATTCCATAGTTAAAATTAACTTTTCTGGCCGACTATCCTGTGACGGACGGGCTAAATATCGCCTAACTGAGGACGTAACATAATTTCTTCCACTACCGTTCTGGAGGAGAGATTATAGGTATTTAACACGGTTGCAGCGATGTCATCAGCGGCCATGAACCGCTCTTCAGGCAAATCAACTCCCTCCCAGCTGTCAGAAAATGTGGCACCCGGCAAAATCGAGGTAACTCTGATCCCCTGGTCTTTCATCTCTTCGCGCAGTACTTTTGAAAACCCCAGCAATGCAAACTTAGCAATACAATAGCTTCCTCCGGAGACGTAAGGGGTTACACTTGCCACGCTGCACATATTAAAAATATGCCCTGTTTTCCGCTTAATCATTGCGGGCAATATTCCCCTGGTCACCCGATAGGCGCTATAAAGGTTAATATCGATCATATCTTCAAGGGCACCGTCAGGTTCATCTGATAATTTACCGGGCACAAAACCCCCGGCATTGTTTACCAACAGATCAACTTCTTTAGAAATACCATTTGCAAAATGCAGAAACTCATCAACCCCGGATTTTAAAGAAAGATCCACTGGAATTGAATGCAGGGCTGAGTTCTTTGCCACGCGCGCAGCATCAAGGTGAAGCGCTTCTAGTTTAGTTTTGCTGCGGGAACAGGTAATTACCTCAAAACCTCCGGCTAATAACTTCAACACAACAGCACGTCCAATACCGCGACTCCCTGCGGTAACTATAGCAATTTTATTACTTTCCATTGGAGGATGGTTACGATTTTAATTAACAGTTTTTATATATTTGCTGCGGATCGCATCTATCGGTTCGGAATATCCGAACACACGGTCATCTGCTTAAATGTAGCCATTCCCAAAGATTTTAATGAAAAGTATAGGTAAATATTTCATGTTTCTGGGGTCTCTTTTTGTGAACCGAGAATCCTTTAAAACCTATGTGAGGTTGATTATAGACGAAAGTATGTTGGTGGGAGTCGATTCTATATTTATAGTAGCCATCGTCTCCACTTTTATGGGAGCGGTTACCGCTGTACAGACAGCATACAACCTGGTAAGCCCTTTAATTGAAGACTATATCATCGGTACTTTGGTACGGGATATGACGGTTCAGGAACTGGCACCAACGGTGATTGCCATTGTTTTCGCAGGAAAAGTAGGGTCCAGTATTTCAAGCGGCCTGGGCACCATGAGAATTACCGAGCAAATTGATGCGCTGGAAGTGATGGGTATTAATAGTGCTTCCTACCTGGTACTACCCAAAATCATAGCGGCTTTAATCATGTATCCGTTGCTGGTGATTCTGGCAATGTTTCTTTCCATTTATGGGGGTTATATTGCCGGGACCCTGACCAACATCATTACCGAGCAGGAGTATATTTATGGGATCAGGCTGGACTTTAATCCCTATACCATAAAATTCGCCATGGTAAAGTCAGTAGCTTTTGCCTTTCTGATCAGTTCAATATCTGCCTATAAGGGATACTTCACTAAGGGAGGCGCCCTTGAAGTGGGTATTGCCAGTACCAGTGCAGTTACCAACAGCTGTATCGCTATCCTGCTGGCAGACTATTTACTGGCCCAATTACTCTTATGATCGAAATCGAAAATATATCAAAGTCTTTTGATGATAAACAGGTGCTCTATGGTATCAGTGGTCGATTTGAGAAAGGCAAAACCAACCTGATCATTGGCGCCAGCGGGACGGGTAAAACGGTACTTTTGAAATGTATCGTAGGACTGATCAAGCCCGATGAGGGGAATGTTTTTTATGACGGCAGGGAGTTCACCAATGCTGACCGGGACCTCAAAACCGAAATCCGCAGGGAGATTGGTATGTTGTTCCAGGGCGGCGCGCTATTTGATTCAAAGACTGTTCAGCAAAATGTGATGTTTCCGTTGGACGTACTAACTACCATGACCCCTTCCGATAAACTGGAGCGGGTCAATTTTTGCCTGGAGCGGGTAGGACTTGAAAATGTCAATAAAAAAATGCCTTCGGAAATTAGCGGAGGAATGAAGAAAAGAGTAGGCATCGCCCGGGCGCTGGTGAACAACAGCCAGTACCTGTTTTGCGATGAACCGAACTCCGGGCTGGACCCACAAACAGCCATTATGATCGACAACCTGATCCAGGAGATCACCGATGAATATCAGATTACTACTATCGTAGTGACTCACGACATGAACTCGGTTATGGAAATTGGTGAGTACATTATGTTCCTGCATCAGGGTCACAAGGTATGGGAAGGATCCCATGAAAACATCTCACGAACGGAAGCTAAAGAACTTCAGGAGTTCATATTTGCCAATAAGCTGATGCGAACCATACAGGCCCAGTAGCCTCAGGCGGTTTCGAAGGGCAATGTAAAATAAAACCGGCTGCCCTTACCCGGTTCGCTGTTTACCCCGATTTCGCCCTGGTGTTCAGTAATTACCTCTTTAGAAATCGCCAGTCCAAGGCCAAGCCCTTTGTCATTTTTTACTCCGTTGGATTGTAATTGGACGAATCTCTGAAATACCTTGCTATGGTGTTGTTTGGCAATGCCCGGGCCACTGTCCTGTACTGAGAACTCCACTGAATCGTTCAGTTTACGGGCTCTCATGGTAATTTTACCACCCTGTTCAGTATACCTTATGGCATTACTCAGAAAATTGATCAGCACCCAGCTTACCTTTTCCGTATCCGCCATAAATTCGGGAATCTCAGAGTCCACCAGTTTCTCCAGGGTAATATTCTTTTCTCCCAGTTGCACTTCAAATGGTGAAGCAGAGTACTCCAGGATTACCCTTGGAGATACCGGCTTTTTCTCAAGCTCAATGTTTCCTGTTTCCATTTTGGAAATATCCAGCAGTTCCGAAACCATCTTTATTAACCGCTGTACCTCACTTTTCATGGAGACAACAATCTCGTCCTGTTCGGGATTCAAAGTGCCGAAACGCTTATCCTGCAACAGCATCAGGCACATATTAATTGCGGAAAGAGGTGTTTTAAACTCATGCGAGGCAACCGCGATAAAATTGGTTTTGGCTTCATCAGATTGTTTAAAGTAGGTAACATTTTTTAGCATAAGGATGTAACCCAGGGATCTGTGGTCTACATTTTGAACATCGATTACATCTTTAGTGAAAAACTCCTGCTTACCTTCCTGGTGCTCAATTTTTATTAAATTCTTGGATTGTTCCTCATCGGTACCGGTACTGGGTCCCGGGCTAACACCCTGTTCCAGGCTGTCCACCAGACCCCGCATTACAGAATTGTGCTTGGACAACTCGAGGGCATTTTTACCAATTAACTGTTTTTCCGGTATGCCCAGGATCATGGAGGCCGCTTCATTAACCAGGATCACATCCTTGGATTCGTTCAGGATCACCAGTCCATCGTTGATACTTTTTATAATGGTTTCAATCCTGGTTTTCTGGGCCTTTATTTCCTCAAGATTTGACTCTTCAAATTCCTTTAGCTTGACAGACATCACATTAAAAGCCTTGCTGAGGTTACCAAGTTCAGTATCTGAATCTACCGGAATTTTCTGTTCGTAGTCTCCAGCCGAAACTCTTTTTATTTTCTCGGTGATGTCAAGAATTGGCCGGACAATCAACTGTGGAAACTTATAAATAGCCAGCCCGGAAATGATCAATACAATGATCAGAATGATGAAAACGTACACCTTGGCATTGAAATAAAGTATTTGTACGACACGGTCTTTTTCACTCAGAGCCCGATGATTGAGGTCAATAAGTTTAGAACAGGTTTCCCTTAATATTTCGTTCTTCCGCTGGAGAACAGAAAAATACAACCCGATACGGTCGGAGGTATTGTAAAAGTCGTACAGCTGTCCCTCATAATCCTGGTATTGTTCGGAAAGGGTGGTCACCAGTTCCAGCTCTCCCTCCTCGGAAATATACTCCTTGCATATAGTCAGGTTGGTGGAGAAAATCGATTTCTCCCTTTCCAGGATTCTCAGCAAGATATCTTCGTTGTAGTTGGATCCCAGGCAAATTTTGGAAAGTATCTGGTCCACTTTGGCCAGCGACACGATTAATTCTTCTGCAGCCTTAACACTGCTATAGTTTTCTTCCAGAATCCGTTCGGACGCCTGCCCTACGTTTTCCAGATAGTAGATAGAAACTCCCGCTAGTATCAGGAAAAGGAAAAGGATAAAAATAAACCCTGAAAAGATTTGGGTTCTGAGTTTCATAATTGGCCAACTTCATCAGTTAAAGATCAGTCCAGCCCGTATTCTTTTAATTTACGGTACAACGTTGCCAGACCTATATCCAGTCTTTTAGCAGCTTCCGATTTGTTACCGTCAGCGCGGTCCAGCACCCTTAGAATATGCTGTCGTTCAACAGATTTCAAATCCGATAATTCATTTATAATATCCCGGGAGCCGCCGTTACTTTCTACTTTCGGAATACCTGTATTTATTGAAATAAACTCTTTGGGCAGGGTATCAGGGGTTAGTTCCGTCCCATCCGCCAGGATTACTGATCGCTCGATCACATTTTTTAACTCCCTGATATTACCCGGCCAGGCATGCCTTTGGAGATAATTCATATACTCTTTGGACATACTTTGAATGTTCTTTCCAATTTTCTCGGCATTGACATTCATAAAGTGCAATGCCAGCAAAGGTATATCATCGCGACGTTCTCTAAGAGATGGCAGTTCGATGGTAAAAGTACTTAAACGGTAATACAAGTCTTTTCTAAACTCATCGCCTTTGGAATCCTCAAAAAGATCACTGTTGGTTGCTGCCACAATCCGTACATCGATGGGAATTGGGGTGGTATCCCCTACCTTATTAATGGTTCTGCTTTCCAGGGTACGCAATAACTTTGCCTGCAGGTCGGCACTCATCTCTCCCAGTTCATCCAATAGTATGGTACCCCTGTCAGCCACTTCAAAGTAGCCTTTTTTATCGGTGTGTGCACCGGTAAAAGATCCTCTCTTGTGGCCGAAAAGCTCGGACTCCTGCAGGTCCTTGGGAATGGCCGCACAATTAATGGGGAT
>BQJT01000061.1 GCA_021604845.1 Cyclobacteriaceae bacterium | reverse complement strand
ACATTACCCATCAGCTTCAACGAAGATTTCTCAATATCGGTAGTGCGTTTCTTCTTGACCTCAATAAAGTTATTGTTTGCAGCTATAGGCTGAGCATAAAAACCAGCGTCTGTCAGTAATGTTAGATTTTCCGGATTGGTTGCATCTACAAATGCTCGTTCCACATAGCTTTTTGGATCTGTATCCAGTCCATATAATTGAGCCAGAACGAATTTCATCTCAGGCTCAACCCCTGTTTCTAAAACCGACTTTTCAAAATCAGCGCCCGAATTCAGCCACCATTCAATTAATTTCACCTCGTTATAACTTAATGGTGTCTTGCCGCCAGGAGGCATAAACTTCTTATTATCAGGCCTTAAAGTTATTCTTCTAAAGATCTCACTTTCATGTGCATTTCCGGCTACCACGACCTCACCATTATCACCGCCCAGCAGAATTGATTCCGGGGTTTGAAGATTCAGGTCTCCTTTCAATTTAGCCTCATTGTGGCATTCCAGGCAATTGCGCTCAAGTAAGGGTGCAATAATGTGTGCAAACACTTGTACCGAGTCAGGATCATCGGGAAGTACTATTTTCGATTTCTGAGTACCGCCAAGTATAGCCGCTATCGGCTCTGGAGCGTATTCCAGCAGATAGTTAGGACCATGAGTTAAACTGCCACCCAAATGACCGGTAAATGCTATTAAAAAAACCAATACCAGCAGCGATCCACGGTAGGTAGTGGAAGCGAGGCTAACTTTACCCGATTTTGCTAACCAGGCCGCAATCGATAGCACTGCTACTGCTACCCCTAACCATCTGTGCCAGAATAGTGTACTTTCATCATAACCACCTTCACTGGCCAGCAGCCATCCTAATCCAACGGCCAGAACAGCCGCCACTGCGCCACTCAGCAACATCAACGAAATCGCCGTGTTCATGGAAACCCCACGCTTCCTTGAAATAATTTCTGCCAGTCCTGCCAGTAATAGAAATCCTATTGGCAAATGAACAATGATCGGATGAAAGCGTCCTAGAAATCCCGCTAACTGAAAATCTAATAATATCATATTCGCTCTAATTTAATTGGATTGGTCTGATCTGCATTCCATTGACAAACATAAAAATTTTCTTCTTCTCAATACAAATATTGTGACAACGCTTAGATAATTACGTCAATATATCTTTAACCACTTCTCCGTGCACATCGGTCAACCTGAAACGTCTTCCCTGGTATTTCTTAGTAAAACGCTTGTGATCAATCCCCATAAGATGCAAAATTGTAGCTTGCAAATCATGTACATGAACGGGATTTTTTACAATATTATAACTAAAATCGTCTGTTTCACCATAGGTAAATCCCTTCTTAACTCCAGCACCAGCCATCCAAATACTAAAGCACCTCGGGTGATGATCCCTGCCATAATTTTCAGGGGTTAATTTTCCCTGGGAATAACACCCCCTCCCAAATTCACCGCCCCAAACAACTAACGTGTCATCAAGTAACCCCCGTTGCTTCAGATCCAATACCAGGGCGGACGAAGCCTGGTCAGTGTCTTTGGTTAGTTCTTTAATCAAGCGAGGCAACCCGCCATGCATATCCCAACCCTGGTGGTACAGTTGAATAAATCTAACATCGTTTTCTGCTAATTTCCTGGCCAGCAGACAATTATAGGCATATGTACCTGGCTTCCTGGCATCCTCTCCGTATAGGTCGAATATGTAATCCGGCTCATTCGAAATGTCCAGTGTTTCGGGAACAGCTACCTGCATTCTGTACGCCATCTCATACTGGGCTATTCGCGATTGTATATTGTCATCTAAAGTATGCTGGTATTGGCTTTCATTCAATTCTGCCAGGTAATCCAACATCCGCCTGCGACTTTGCCTGTCCATACCCGGAGGATTAGCCAAATACAATACCGGGTCATGCCCTGACCTGAACATTACACCCTGGTGCTCTGAAGGAAGAAATCCATTACCCCAAAGTTTCGCATAAAGTGGCTGCCCCCCGTTCCATTTGCTACGTGACAACAAAACCACAAAACCGGGTAAGTTAGCATTTTCACTACCCAGTCCATAGGAGATCCATGATCCGATACTTGGCCTGCCGGCCTGTTGAGAACCCGTTTGAAAAAAAGTAATCGCAGGGTCATGGTTAATTGCCTCGGTATACATGGTTTTAATAACACATATATCATCCGCAATCTCTCGATGATACGGCAACAAGTTGCTTAACCAGGTGCCGTTTTGCCCATATTGATCAAATGTGAAGTCACCCATGGCCAATGGAAATGAACGCTGGTCCGAGGTCATGCCGGTCACCCGCTGACCTTGCCGCACTGATGGAGGAAGCTCCTGGCCAAACATGGATTTGAGTTTCGGCTTGTAATCAAACAACTCCATTTGGGAAGGCGCTCCACTTTGAAATAAATATATGATCCGTTTGGCCTTCGGTGCGAAATGGGGGAATTCTGCGCTATTTCCAGCCAGAACATTTGACAAAGTTGGGGAAGGTGCCATGGAACTGAGTGCCAATCCACCCAAACTAAACAACCCATTGTATAGAAAAGTGCGCCGGTTGACGTGGTTGTTTATCTGATGAATATGTTGATCCAGTTTCATTTTAATTATCTTTTTATTACGAATTCATCAAAATTCATCAGTGTGGAAGCCAGTATGGAGAATGCTGCCAATTCCGTCTGATCCAGGGTTTGGTCCAAAGGGTATTCACCTACGTTCAATAATTCAGTGGCTCTTTTCGGATTGTGCTTAAAAGCGTTTAGTTCTTCCTGATAGAGGGAAATCATTTTATTTTTTTCATCGATCCTGGGATTTCTGCCAACTAACATCTTAAAAGCAAAATCGATCCGTTCATCAAGATCACTGCCAGATTCTCTAATAATTCTTTCACCGCAGATGCGCGCGGCTTCCACAAACTGCGGGTCATTCATTAAAACCAGTGACTGTAAAGGAGTGGAGGTTTGCTGCCTCCGAACTACGCAGTAATATCGATCCGGAGCATCAAAATTCATCATAGCGGGTGGTGGAGAACTCCGTTTCCAGACCGTATACATACTTCTGCGGTAAAGGCTGTCTCCGTGTTGCTGGATGTATTCCGTAGCATTTCGAGTAGCAAGAGCCTTCCATATTCCCTTTGGCTGGTAGGGATAAACACTGGGTCCTCCCACCACGGGCACCAGTAAGCCACTTACCGACAGTGCCTGATCACGTATCACCTCAGCGCTTAACCTATGGAAGGGATAATAGGAATAGTAAACGTTCTCTGCATCCCGTTCAGCAGCTTCCTGACTGGGAATAGATGATTGCTTATAGGTAGCGGACATCACTATTTGCTTCAGGGATGCTTTAACATCCCATTTCTTTTCTATAAGATCCACTGCCAGCCAGTCCAATAGCTCAGGATGAGTTGGCAAATTACCTTGATTTCCAAAATCCTCCTGGGTAGCCACCAGTCCTGCTCCAAAGCACTGCGTCCATAACCGGTTTACTGCAACCCTGGCAGATAACGGATGATCCGGATGTACCAACCAATTAGCCAGCCCCAAACGATCTGCAGAAAAATCCTGATCAATCTCAGGGAATACCTCAGGGGTACCAGGACTAACCTCTTCTCCATGCGCATCGTACATACCCCGTTCTAATAGATATGTGGTACGCATAACGGGACGCTCTTTCATGATCATAACCTCCGGCTGATCGGTAATCATAAGATTCTCTTGCCCTCGCAGCCTGGTAAGGTTGTTAAGCGTCTGTTGATATTCCGAGTCCTTACCAGTAAGCAAATAATACTCCTGTAGTTGTCGCTCATTGGCTGAACTTAGATCAACTGGCAGATCTTCATGTAGCGCCGAGATTTCAACTGATGACAGTTCCCGGTCATATATTTTAAAGTCATCCATCACTATATCTACTATGGTGCTTCTAAACTCCATTCCCAGCAAAACCGGCATGTAATTCCAGTTGCTGGCGTTTATTCCGTGAAGGATGCTTTTATTCAAATTATCGGTGATTACCTGATGGTCTGGAATCCTGCCATCAATATATACTCTCAACCCGGAGGCTTTACTGCTACCGTCATAGGCCATCACCAGGTGCGTCCACTTTCCCACCGGTAACTTCTCTTTAGTTTTTATGTCGATACAGTTCGCCGGCCATACGTGGTTCAGTTGAAAAGATATAGTTCCGTCTTTATTCAGTTTACATAGCCAACCACGGTATCCTTCGAATTCTCCATTGGATTTGTTGAAGATGGGTCCTGATTCTCCTTCACTTAATAGTTTAACCCATATACTCACCGTAAAAGGTTGATTACGCTCAAACTCAAGGTCATGATTAAACCTGATGCCCGCATCACCTCGAAACTTTAATCCCATTCCTCTTCTTCCCTCAACCATTAACGGCCTGGAATCCATGTCCCCGTATACCTTTGCATCCAACTGGTTTTTCGCCAGATTCCGATACGCAAAATTAGCCTTATATACTCCGTCTTTCTTAGCTGGACTTTTATCGAGATTTACAGAACCATCGTCAACCTCGAACTGATGATCGAAGTTAAATTCAGCTTTTAGGCCCTTGGTTAGGCTGTTGTCAGCATTTTGTTTAACCTGGATCCATTGCTTTACCTGCTCCAGGTATTGATCTGAAGCCAGCGCTGCCTCCTGGCGCGCTATTTCCTTCCTCAGTTCAATTAGTTGTCCCTCAGCCTCTTCAGACGGTAGTATTAGAGTGGGTGAAGCTTCCCCGTTATATGGAATAATGCCCGTATCATGGTTGTTGTTAAAATAGGCATACAGTGAATAGTACTCCTTCTGGGTTATCGGGTCATACTTATGATCGTGACACCTTGCGCACTCCATAGTCAAACCCAACAAAGCTTTACCGAAGGTATTGGTACGATCGGCCACATATTCTACCCGGTACTCCTCATCTACCACCCCGCCTTCCTGGGTTTGAGGATGATTGCGATTAAAACAGGTGGCAATCAACTGCTCTTTTGTGGGGTCCGGTAATAAATCACCTGCAAGTTGCCAGATTAGAAACTGGTCGTAAGGCATGTTGGTATTATATGCATTGATAACCCAATCCCTCCATGGCCAGGCATTACGCATACCGTCGTCCTGGTATCCGTGAGAATCTGCATAGCGGGCGACATCCAGCCAATCAATGGCCATGCGCTCACCATAGTGTTTGGCCGAAAGCAATCTGTCCACTACTTTTTCATAGGCATCAGCAGACTCATCCTTCAGAAACAGCTCCAAATCCGCTACACTGGGGGGTAAACCGGTTAAGTCTAGTGAGACCCTTCGTAGCAAAGTTGCTTTGGGCGCCGGATCAGACGGCTCTAAACCTTCACTCTCAAGCCGGCCCAGTATGAAGTTATCAATGGAATTGTTAATGCGCCAGGAGCCGTCAGCAATTGTTGGCAGTGCTGTTTTTACCGGGGGGATAAACGACCAGTGGTCTTTCCATTGAGCTCCCTGTTCGACCCATTTCGCAATAATTGCCTTCTCACGCGAATTTAGATGGAGGTTGGATTCCGGTGGCGGCATCATGAACTCAGGATCATCGCTTAGAATCCTGGTTATTGCCTTGCTCTTTTTAAGATTGCCTGCCAGGAAGGCGTGGCCCCCGGTGGCCAAACCGGAGAATGCCCCACTTTCCGTGTCCAGTCTAAATTCCGCTTTTCGAGCATTGTTATCAGGTCCATGACAGGTATAGCAACGGTCGGAAAGAATGGGCTTGACATGAAAATTAAAATCAATATTTTCCGGTACATTGTCATAGGCCAGTGCAACCTCAGGAGGCAAGGTCCCTCCGCAACCAACCAAGGTCATGCACCCCATCACCAACAGAACCCATCTTTTTATTTCCAACCCCATACAGACTTAAATAATTACAAAATTTAACAAAATTCCGGACTACGAACAACGCAAACAGTTGGAACATTCAAGCCTTAAGCATTATTCATTCTTCATTGTTCATTGTTCATTCTTTATAATGCGGAGGTTGAAATTGCTTTAAGTAAGTTTGTAGTTAAATGCGCGTACTACCATACCTTTTACTGCTTATTCTCTGTACGAAATGCGGTATTAATACGGAGACCAGGACTAATTTATTAACTGATTTAGAGCTCCAAATTCTCGACTCCATTCATTCACACCACGGTTTATTCGCAGTAGCCTTCAAGATGCTGGATTCTACCAATCAAAGTCTGTTTATTAATAAAAATACACAGTTTCATGCTGCCAGCACAATGAAAACACCAGTGATGATTGAAGCTTTCAAAAGGATTGAATTAGCACAGTTTACACTGGCTGACAGCCTGCAAATAACCAACAGGTTTAAAAGCATAGTGGATCAAAGCGAGTTTGAGTTGAGTGTTAGCGATGACAGCGAACCTGAGTTATATCAGCAAATAAACCAATATAGAGCAATCGGTGACCTGATTGAGTTGATGATCACCCGAAGCAGCAACCTGGCAAACAATATACTAATCGAATATCTGGGTGCAGAGAACATTACACAATCTATGGAGGACCTGGGTGCGGGTGGTATCAAGATTCTAAGAGGCGTAGAGGACATCAAAGCGTTCGAATCAGGATTGAATAACACTACAGATGCCATAAGCTTGATGATCATTTTTGAAAAGATGGCTAACCTTCAGTTGGTATCGGAATCTGCATCCCGACAAATGATAGACATTCTGAAAAAACAGCAGTACAATGAGGTAATTCCCGCCAAATTACCCCCTGAAGTCCAGACTGCGCACAAGACCGGCTCAATTACCGGAGTTCGTCACGATTCAGGAATTATATATTTACCCGACGGACGAAAGTATGTACTAATTTTACTCTCAAAAGATTTACCAGAGGTCGAAACAGGCACCAGGCTGCTACAAAATATTTCGAGAATGATTTATGACTACGTGGAGGGAATTTAGGGAGAAGTACTAACAACTCAACATTTAAAACTCAAAACTACCCAGGGCATCATAAAGTGACTGATGTATCGCTGGCCTGATGTTCAATTGATACAACTTGGGGTTATTACGGGTGGGATATACCCGGTTTGACATGAAAACCATCAGCAGTCCATTTTCAGGATCGGCCATGGTATAGGTACCTGTATAGCCGGAATGTCCAAAAGTAGCATCGCTTGCGTCTTTCGCGGTTGATCCGTTTTCCTTGTTTTCAATTAACGGCTTGTCAAAGCCTAATCCCCTTCGGTTACCTTCTTCACAATATTGACACCGGGTAAACTCTTTTACAGCATCTTCATCAATATATCGTTCACCTCCATATTCACCCCACCACAGATACATTTGAATCAATTTCGCCAGGTCATTGGCGGTGCTGAACAGACCGGCATTACCCGAAATCCCATCCATCATAGCCGCACCCTCATCATGCACTGTGCCGTGCAGTTGCTTCATTCTGAAGAAATCGTCATACTCAGTTGGTACAATCCTGTTAGCCGGAAACAATTTCAGCGGCCTGTATGTAAGCGTCTTTGCTCCGAGGGGTTGGTAAAACTGTTGATTAACGTAGTGTTGATACTCAACCCCGGTTAAGTTCTCAATGATTTCAGGATATAAGTAAAATGATAACCCGGAGTACAGGTATTTCTTTTCTTCTTCAAGTTTTGACTTTCGGATTGCCTTATATATCCCCTTTTGGCGGTAATTATGTCTCAAATAGAGGTCTTCGGTTACTGCCACCGAAAATTTCCTTGAGGGATGGTCTCTAAAAAACTTCTTTTTAAATCTGCCGCTTTTTTTCTTGGTTTGTTCCCAGTATACTATGTAAGGCTTCAGGCGCGCATAGTGTGCCAGTACTTCTCTCACTGTCATATCTGCCTTATCGGTACCTTTAAAATCGGGCCAATAGGTGCTAAAAGGAGCATCCAAATCGAGCTTGCCCTGGCCGTATAATTTCATTAGTGCTGGTAGCGGACCGGTGATCTTAGTGACTGATGCAAGATCGTAAATATCATCGGTGCTAACTGTTTTGAGTGAATCATAAGTCAGATAACCATACGTTTTATGAAATACTACTTTTCCATCCTTGGCGACCAACACCTGAGCACCTGGATATGCAGCGGAGTCAAGGCCTACCTGTACAATTGAATCAATCTTATGTGTAAGCAGCCTGGACTCAATTCCCACTTCTTCCGGCTGTGTATATTTAAGTCTAAGTCCGCCGGGGGTATCAAAGCCTGTCCCCACTGGCAGCAGAGCATTCACGGTAACCGGTAATTTACCATTCGCCCCCACTGCTCCGAACAAGATTTGAGCTGCTACTTGTTGGCCCAATATCTGATCCTGATATGCGCATAATACCGCCGGGGCCTTATCTATGGGCAAAAGATCCAGTGTATATGCGTTTCTAAACGACACCAGAATGGTTTTATAATCTTCCACCAGTTCATCCAGGAGTTGGTATGTGGCATCACTGTAACCCTTTTGATTGCCCGGTCTGCGCAAGACGCCATGCAGACCAACAATTAAGAGATCAAATTCCTTAAGTTGGCTTCGAAACTGAACGGTTTGCTCCGGGGTTGCTCCTTTTGGTATGATAAAATGATTTACTCCGGTATATTTTTCTAAGGTTCTCTGAAATGGCGTTATGTGATCCGCACCTATGGAAACCGAAGCTATTGATAAAGTATCCAACCTCTTTAATGGCACAATACCATTATTTTTCACCATGGTCATACTGGATTCCACCAATTGCCTGTTCAAAAGATCCGCTTCAGCGGTGTTCAGGTCTTCCAACAACCCCTGGGTCTCTATTTTTTGAGGTCTATGCAAACCCAAACTGTACTTGGCACGCAGCAACTTACGGCATTTATTATCTATGGCTTGCTGGGAAATTCTATTTTCTCTGATGGCGGTTTCAACCTGGTTCAATACTGCCCCGACATCCTCACTGTACATCAACAAATCGTTTCCTGCGATAAGCGCTTCTACATCCACCTCACCAGGATCATAGTATTTGGTTACTCCTTTCATATTCAGGGCATCTGTCATGATCAAGCCCTGAAATCCCAATTTATCTTTCAACAATCCACTTACAATAGGTTTAGATAATGTGCTGGGTAAGTTTTCGGTACTATCTAAAACAGGAATGTTCATGTGGGCTACCATTATCCCTCCCACCCCGTTGTCAATAGCTGCCTTGAAAGGTTTTAATTCCACCTGATCGAGGCGTTGCCTGGAATGCAACAATTGTGGCAGATCGTAATGTGAATCCGTATCTGTATCTCCGTGTCCGGGGAAATGTTTAGCCGTGGCTATTATCCCCTGTTCCTGCATACCGTTAATCATGAGCAAACCTTTACGGGCTACAGCATCAGGCTGCTCTCCAAAAGATCGATAATTAATCACCGGATTTTTTGGGTTGTTGTTTACATCCACTACCGGGGCAAAATTCAGGTGTACACCAATTCGTTTCAATTGTCTGCCAATTTCACCACCCAACCTGTAGATAAGGCTGTCATTTTGTATCGCGCCCAGCGCCATATTATAAGGAAAGCTGATGGTACTATCAAGTCGCATTCCCAGGCCCCATTCCGCATCAATAGATATCAGCAAAGGCACATCGGATTCGGATTGGTACCGATTGGTGAGTATCGCTTGACGAACCGGACCACCCTGGAAGAAAATCAGTCCACCGATCTTGTACCTGGTTATAAGATCGCTTATACTATCCTGAAAAATCGCTCCCCGGTTGGAATAGGCGGCTACATTAATCAGTTGTGCAACTCGCTCCCGGTTATCCAGCGTTTGCATCACGCTGTCCACCCAGTCTTCTGCCGGATCAGAACCTGATATGGTTCCCGTCTCCTGTGCAAAAGCCAGCAGGGGCATCAGGCAAAGGAAAGACCAACAAATCGGTATTCTTGCAGCTCTAATTATCATACAATAAAACTTTTTCTCTTATTTTTTCGAATTCCTTTTGGCCGGTTTGCTCAATTGCTAACAGATCATCGAAACTTCCGTTATTTTCTACCCACATCCTTAATTTATTAGTTCCGTTTATGACATCAAAAGGCAGCTTCTCAAACTCATATTCATATGGTGGTGGTTTCCATCGAAAGTCGTTTCCAAGGTAATTATAGAGCTCTCTGCATAAGATTTGGCCAACTTTCCATGGATTAAATAACTTAGGATCAGTTACATGTATCTGATAACCACCACAATTCTTACCTTGATGTTTTTGAAAGGTAGGTATGAAATTGACCGGTCGCAATGTAAATCCAGTTAAACCCAGGTCTGCAAAAACCCGCTCTAATTTTACGGACCATCCGTACGGTTCAATTCCCGGATGACCAATCAGCTCTAAACTTCTGGTAGTCCCGCGGCCTTCTGAAATATTGGTTCCTTCAAAAATAACCGTAGCGGGAAATACTAGTGCAGCTTCGGGTGTAGCCAGGTTAGGTGACGGCAACACCCAGGGCAAGCCCGTTTGTTGGAAGTACATATTCCTCTTCCAGCCCTCCATTTTAATCACTTCCAAATCACAAGCGATATCCCAAACATCCCTGGCCATGATGGCTATTTCCCCTATAGTCATGCCATGACGCACAGGTAGTTTGTGCCTGCCAACGAAACTGGTAAATTCAGACTCCAGTAGGTTACCTTCAAGTTGCTGTCCGTTTATAGGATTTGGCCGGTCTAAAATTATCACTTGAATTCCTTGCTCACCACAGGCCTCCATCATGTAGGTCATGGTGTAGATGTATGTATAAATGCGGGTGCCTACATCCTGCAAATCAATAAATACATGATCCAGCCCTTCCAACATTTTAGCGGTTGGCTTTCTGGTCTCTGAGTATAGACTGTAAACCGGTAAGTCAAAATAAGGATGATGAAAATGATCGGACTCAATCATGTCATCCTGAACGTCCCCAACCAGTCCGTGCTGTGGAGAAAATACTTTAGTCAGTCGTTCTCTAAAGAGGTTTTGGAAGATATATATCCCATGACGTAATTGACAGTCGACGGATGCAGCATTAGCCAGATACCCGATATTTCCAGGGTACTTATTAAGGGCTTTTCTGCTTTTTATTATATCCAATCCCGTAACAACCATCTGATTTTGTTCTTTTAATCCAATAGTTCAGACAACCCTAATCCTGGCCGATCGTTTACCATCATTACACCATTTTCAATAGTAAATCCGCCTGATACCACATCGCTGGCCAGGTCAAGACTACCATCAAGGTCGAGGTACCTGGTATGCTTACAAGATAGCGCGACATGCAACGCTGCGGATATGCTAATAATGCTCTCGTCATTGCAGCCCCACATCAAATCAATATCATTGGAATCAGCAATCTTTGAGATCTCTTGCGCCTGACTAATGCCGCCACACTTCATTAGCTTGATGTTAAAAATTCCACAAGCCGGATCATTTCCAATGAGGCGGTCTGCGTCTGCCGGACTAATAAGGCTTTCATCTGCCGCCAGTACGCGCCTCATGTCTTTTGGTAGTGAGCGCATTTCCTCTATGCTATCAGCAGGTAGTGGTTGTTCAATCAACTCCAGGTTGTAAGCTAATGTCTGGCTATAAAATTCCCGGGTTTCTTCCAGGTTGTACCCCTGGTTGGCGTCAACCCTCAACTTGACAGATGACTTAAATCGCTCCTGTAGTTTTGCCACTCTTTCAATGTCTTGTTCCAGGTCATTTCCAAGTTTAACCTTAATGTAATTGAATCCACGTTCAACGTACTCTTCCGCTTCACTTATGGTTTCTTCTACGCTCATTATTCCGATGGTAATTGAAGTGGGTAAACGGTCGATTTTCTGACCCAGTAATTTCACCAAGGGCTGGTTTTTCCAAAGTCCATAGCAATCAAACAAGGCAATTTCCAATGCGGTTCGAGCAGTCGGACTGGCACCCAACTGATACTGGATCTCTTTACAAAGAATTTCCAGGTCCGCAATGTCTCTGCCAATTAAACCTTGCCAGCGGTCATTACCTTCAACTGCTTCCCCCAGGGACCGCATGGTATTGGAGAGGTTTTCACCAATTACCTGCTCACTGGGGTTTCCTGCTCCTCTACCGGTAATTCCGTTGTCCAGTTGAATGGTGACTACGGCATTTTCAACCTTATTAACCTGCTTAAAAGCAATGATATAGGGTCTTGTCAGTTCCAGGTCAATCCGGGATACTTGTATGGATTTGATTTTAGGCATTTAATTTCTGAATTAACGGAATTATTTGGTGTACACCATCCTTTAAAGGTTGAAATACCGGTAAGCCATGCTGCTGGGCTATTTCATGCTGAAAACGATCAGCCTCGGTTTCTGTCAACCCCATGGTATTTAGGGTAATTGCCAGTGTTTCAACTCCATACATACGTATCAACTCAATCTCAGTTGCTAGTGGAGGGATAAGTCCCAATTTTTCCTCATCGCCGAAATACTTTCTTCCGGGTGCATGTTGAAGAACCACGCCATCGGCACCTCCGGAAACTAGAAACTCAGCGCCCCCTGGCCCGGTGGGGTTCCTTAAAGAAGCCTGTCCCTCTACAAAGATGATGTCTGGAGAAGCATCCCGGTAATATGTTACAATGGCATTTTCAAGTTCACCTGCTACAAAATCATTGTAAGTTGAATCAAAAATAAACCCGTATTTGAACCCCTGTAGCCAGCCGGTTTGACCGGTAAAAATCATATCTGACTTTAATCCCAGTTCTCTGGCAGCTTGCACCAGCATTCTGGCGGTAGTCCGCTTCCCTACCGCACAGTCGGTACCCATAACCGGAATTATGGGCGACTTCACCTCTGCAATGGAACCATCCCAAAACTTCAGCTGAAACTTTAGTCGGGGTTTACGAATATCAATCAATTTCACTTGATGTTTATCAGCCAGTAGGTTCAGTTCAGGATCATCTCCTAAAAACTCGTGCAAACCGTTTACCACACTTAGTCCTCTTTCAAGCGCTTCTTTGATCACCTCCCGCATGGTATCAGGAATATATCCACCTTTTGTTGCTATACCAATCACCAGATAATCAGCAGTTACTCCACTGGAGGAAAAATCCTGCAGTGTCTTGTAAACCGGGATATCACGAAATTTACCATCCATAACCTCGCCGGCATCCCTTCCATAGTGGGAATTATCTATTACCCCCACTACCTGGTAACGGTCGGTTCCTCTGAGCAAACCATGTGCGGTCTTTGCGTCATGTGAATCGAGCTTACCTTGTGTTAATAGTATTGCCTTACCGTCCATTTTCATTTTAATTTCCCGGCCAAAATAATATGAAATTGTACAAAGAAATATTTTCTACATATATTTATTAGCTTATCTGATCCAATGCCCAAAAGATTAATTTCTCTTGACGTACTCAGGGGTATTACCATTGCCGCAATGATATTGGTAAATGACCCCGGTTCCTGGGATTACGTATATGGTCCGTTACTTCATGCGAAGTGGCATGGCTGTACTCCTACGGATCTGGTTTTTCCGTTTTTTCTCTTCATGGTAGGTGTATCAATTACCCTTGCCCTGGGAAAACGAATGGCGCCAGGAGGAAATACTTCCGGGTTGGCCGGGAAGATCTTAAAGAGAAGTGCTATTATTTTTCTTATCGGACTACTACTTAACGGATTTCCCGGATATGACCTTTCTACCATTCGCATACCCGGAGTACTTCAAAGAATTGCCATTGTGTATTTGGCGTGTTCACTGATATTTATCCGTACCGACTGGATTGGACAATTGCGATGGGGAATTTCTCTGCTGCTTTTTTATTGGATAATAATGAGCTTCATCCCGGTACCAGGGATAGGACCGGCTAACCTGGAGCCAACCACAAATCTTGGAGCCTGGTTGGACAACCTGCTGCTGAACGGGCATCTTTGGAGTGCCAGTAAAGTCTGGGACCCGGAGGGCATTTTAAGTACTTTACCAGCCATTAGTACCGGGCTTAGCGGGGTATTGGCCGGTCATTTGATCAAAAGTAATATTGACGAGTCCCAGAAAGTGATTTGGCTGTTTGTCTCCGGAGCTATTGCAATTTTTCTAGGTCTATTTTGGGATTTAAGCTTTCCCATTAACAAAGCGCTATGGACAAGTTCATATGTGCTATACACTTCCGGTATTGCGTTGCAGTGTCTGGCGCTGTGCTATTGGTTTATCGATGTACTTGGCTATAAAGGGTGGACCACACCCTGGGTTGCTTTTGGCATCAATGCGCTGGCAGCCTATGTGTTATCGGGACTACTGGCCCGGTTCCTGGGATTAATACATATAGGAGACCAAAGTTTGAAAGGCTGGATTTTTGATAACCTGTTCTTGAGCTGGCTGGGGCCTTATAATGCAAGCCTGGCTTTTGCACTGGTCTTCGTATTGTGTTTATTCATTCCGTCATGGATACTTTATCGCCGAGGGATAATTATCAAAGTGTAATCAGATCTAGGTTATAGATCTTAGATCTTAGATCTTAGATTTTAGATCTAAGATTTCACGTCAGGTCTTAATTTTCTTCTTTCTTGGTTTTCGTTTTCGATAATCGATGGTTATAGCACGACTACCCTCACTCTCATGGTTGGTTTTGCTAACACTGGTCACCACATAGGTATAATTCCCCTTTTTTGGTGGAACATCCTCAAAAGTGGTAATATTTGGAGGTAAGAAAGCAACAATATTTCTTGGATCTCCCGTATCCGGCCAGCTGTCCCCCACATACCGATATACTATTTGATAGCGGCCTGCAACCTGTTGTTTCTCCTCCGCTGTCCAATAAATAGTAAGCTTCTTATGGCCATGGCTGATACGATAAAGATACGGAGATTCCAGAGTGATAGCAGGCTTGTAAATCATTGGTGGTACCAACGCAGGATACCTGTGATAATTATTTTTTAAGGAATCTCCCAGGCCTAGTGCATTAGTCCTTAACGATTTCGAACTGAAGTAGATATTACCCTTCACCTGGGGATACTTCCTGTTCAATTGTATATGTCTTGGCATTTCAGATGGGTCCTGCCAGGGGCTGAAATCTGCATCACGTCTTACTTTATATGCACTTTGACCTATATACAGATGCCGGCCGTAGGTATGCTTGCTCCACCAATCAAGCAAGGTCTTATAATCAGCCAATTCAAAACCAATATGCCAGTAAATTTGGGGAGCAAGG
This sequence comes from Cyclobacteriaceae bacterium, assembly GCA_021604845.1. Taxonomy (GTDB): domain Bacteria; phylum Bacteroidota; class Bacteroidia; order Cytophagales; family Cyclobacteriaceae; genus SZUA-3. The sequence continues at coordinate 7,587 of BQJT01000061.1, read as the reverse complement.
TAGTCAACCCAGCCATTTTTCATCCAAAGCAATACATCCGCATAGAGATCATCGTAGGAGGTTTGTCCCGCCCGGGTATCTGATCCGGACTCATCCATATACCTGTTTCGCCAAACCCCCGAGGGGCTGATTCCAAATCGAACCTCTGGTTTAGCCGCACTTATACTTTCTGAAACGCTTTCTATGAAGCTGGAGACATTGCTTCGCCGCCAGTCCTCCAGGTTTTGAGTGCCTTCTTTCATTTCATTAAAAGTTTCCAGGTCGTCGAACTGCTGATCTTCCACTTTATAGGGGTAAAAGTAATCATCAAAATGAATTCCGTCGATTTCGTAATTAGTAACAACTTCCATAATAACCTCTTCTACGTATTTGCGAACCTCCGGGAGGCCCGGGTTAAAATAAATCCGGTTTGCATAAGTTATGAACCACTCGGGCCGTTTTCTTAGCAGGTGCTGTTCATCCACTAACTGGAGGTTTTCGCTTACCGATGCTCTGAAAGGATTGAACCATGCATGTAATTCCATGCCTCTTTGATGGCATTGTTCTATCCAGAATTCCAAAGGGTCGTATACAGGATCAGGGGATTTACCCTGGACTCCTGTCAACCATTTAGACCAGGGTTCGAAGGACGATCGGTAGAATGCATCAGCCGCAGGTCTTACCTGGAGGAAAACCGCATTGATTCCAACTGATTGATGGTGGTCCAGGATCGAAATGATTTCATGCTTCTGCTCAATTGTTGATAAGTTTGAAGCCGACGGCCAGTCGATGTTCAGCAAAGTTGCCACCCATACCCCTCTCATTTCCGCCTTATCTTGCGAAACAAGTACTTGTGGGGCCAAAACCAAACAGCCTACAATAAATAGCCCTATATTTATATTCTTAATGGAATTCATTGATCCGGTGCAAAGAAAAGGTTTCACGCAGATTTTAAAAAGAAACTTAATTCCCATAACCGTTGCCTGTACCATATTTGGTTGTTCGCAACAGCCGCAAGAGCAGCAACCGCAAGAGCAACAGCATACAGGAACACAGAATGAGCAACAGCATACCGAAAAATCCAACAATGAAGTGCGTAGGCCGGTTGAGGTATCAGGCTCAGAAATTACCTCTTTAGAGACCAGCCTTAAAGAATCGGGATTGGTCAATCTGTCTGTTCTTGACACAACAATTTTGGTTGACTTAAAGTACTCCACTGAAAATAATTTTGTAGGAGTTGATGTTTACGGCACCCTTGAAAATTGTTACCTCCAGCCTATGGTTGCCAACATGCTGGTAGCCGCTCAGAAAGAATTACACCGCCGAAAACCGGGATTCCGGCTGCTGTTATATGACTGCGCAAGACCTTTGAGTGTTCAACAAATTTTATGGGATACTTTACAGAAACCGGAAAATGTGAAACATTTATACGTTGCCGATCCTAAAGAAGGGTCTATTCATAACTATGGTTCGGCAGTAGATCTTACCGTCGCCGATCCTTATGGAACGCCTTTAGATATGGGCACCGGATATGATCACTTCAGTGAATTGGCGTACCCTTCAAAGGAAGAAGAACTGCTGGAAAGCGGGGCACTAACCAGGGAACAAATTGAAAACCGGCATCTGCTGCGCGTAGTAATGGTACATGCCGGGTTTACTACTATTGACACCGAGTGGTGGCATTTCAACGCTTATTCCAGGGATAGAGCTAAAGAATTATTTAAGATCATTGAATAAAGCTGAATGGTCTGGGTTGACATAAGCGGGAACTAATACTTATTCTTTCTTCTTGCTGCCTGTATTGCTTTGTACAATTTTCCCTGGGCTTTACCCTTTTTTCTCTTCTCAGCCACTGTCCTGGCAAAATGAGCCTGCTCTCTTTGAAGTTTCTGGTAATTATCATAAACATCGGAAGAAAGCTTTCCTGCCTCCAAAGCTTCCAAAACGGCACAACCTACCTCATCAAGATGAGAACAGTTATTGAATTTGCACAATTTTGACAGACTCTCAATCCCCTGGTAAGTCAGCTCGATGCCAGTGCGGTCATCGATCATTCCAATTTCTCTCATCCCCGGTGTATCAATCACAATGCTTTTATTTGGAAGAACAAACAGCTCCCGGTGGCTGGTGGTATGCTTGCCTTTGCTGGTACTGATGCTAACCTCACTGGTCTTTTGAACTTCCTGCCCTTTCAGGTGATTAATTATAGTCGATTTTCCCACTCCGGATGAACCAAGAAAACAATAAGTGGCACTTTTCTTTAATATTTTCTTCAGGGTATGGTATCCCTCTGTGGTCTTGCTGCTCAATTCCAGCACCGGTACTTCTCTGATCCGCTCCCGAATAGCAGACAGTAAACTATTAATCTCATTTGCCTCTATCAGATCGATTTTTGTCAACAGAATAATTGGTTCAATTCCTGCTGAGTTGCAAATGGATAAATATCGCTCAATCCGTTTTAAATTGAAATCGTGCCCCACGGATTGAACAATAAAAGCGAAATCAATATTGACCGCAATAATTTGCACCTCTCCGGATCTGCCTACCGCCCGCCTTTCCAGTTTGGTCGTTCTGGGAAGCACTTCTAAGATCACCGCCGATTCACTGTCCATCAGGGTCAATTTGACCCAATCACCCACTGCCGGAAAGTCCGCTCTGCTACTGGCTGAATAACGTAGATTTCCAGTAATTTCTGCTGAAAACACCCCCTGGTTGGTTTGAACAGAGTATCGTTCTTTATGTTCAACTACCACCCGGCCCAGCTCAAAACCTTCAAGCTCTTGCGTATTTATTATCTGAGTGATCTTTCCAGAAAATCCAAGCTCTTCCATGCTGGTCTCACTGAAGGGTTGCTATTTCCATGTTTAGACTATCCCAATGACTGTCTTCATAAAATGCAAATCGCGAGGGCTTGAAACTCCCCACCAAATCGACATTCGCTTTTGCGGGTACCTCCTGTTCCAGCAACCAGTACACTCCGTTAACCAACATCCTCCTGGTTCCTTCCTGCAGCAGGTCAACTGATGCTCCAAGGGTTGTGGTGAGGACAGATCCTTGTTTACCTCCGGGTAACTGATAGGTTTTGGTCCAAACTACCGGCATCATAGGATCGTTTTGATCGACCGACACCTCCTGGTTCTGTTCGTTCTTTTTCATAATTGGAACGGGTAGTTCATTGTCGATGGGCCGCATTCCAAGCAATGGGTCATTCTCATCTCGTTCACCCATCCGGTTAACTACCTGTCCCAAAAGTATCGGGCTGGAATCTCCCGGTAGAGGCAGTCGCACCCCATAAACGTCGGTAGCACCCCAAACACCACCTTCATCAATCCCGTTTAATATAGCATGATTTTCGGCGCCGGCAGCTGCAATCCCCCGGGTGCTCTGATGCCCGTGTTCCCCATGATGTGAAATCCATTTCTCCCCCAGTATCAGTCGACCGAATCCTCCTTTCCATTCATCGTCCTGGTCATAGTAATTGCCATAACGGAGGTAGCTCGATTCAAAAGGTGCATTGTCCAACCGGAATGCATGGGTAGCTGTCCGGATCCCCAGTACCGGTCTTCCACTGATTAAATAGTCATCTATATGCTTCATCTGATCATCCGGCAGGGCCCGGAATCTGGTAAAGATCACCATAAGGTCTGCTTTCTTAAGTTGCTCCAACCCGGGAATATTATGCAAATAATTAGGGTCAGCGATACCTGGTCGCTCCGGGTCCTGTGCAAATAATACCGTACAGTTAAACCCGTGATGTTTAGAGAGAATTTTGGCCAATTGGGGAAGCGCTTCTTCTGAACGGTATTCTTCATCCCCGGAAACCAACACAACATGTGGTTTGCTTTGCTCGCCTTCAAACATAAGCCATTGAAGCGATTCCGGTGCCGTTTCGACCGTGGTTTCCGTTGACTGCTTCTCAGGTGCAGTACAGCCGGTAATCAGTATTATTAAAAGCAGGACATACCTTAGTTTCATATATGTGTTGATTTAAAGTTATTGCTATTTACTTAATAACGGTCTTAGTTTTTTATCAATATAGTTTCCATCTTCCAGGGTGACACCATCAGGATTAGTAATGGCCTCATCACATTCATCTTCCATCACGATCCAGCCTTCAAATCCCGAATCGATCAAATAGCTGGTAATCCCACTAAAGTCAATAACCCCTTCCCCTGTGGGCGCCCAGCGGCCATCGCTGAACATATCTTTGTAATGTACCAGGTTTACCAGGCTACGGTATTCCTTAATGATTGATAAAGGATCCATATCCACTTTAGCAATATGTCCAACATCAGGGGTGTAGCCGATATAATCACTTTTCAATCCTTCTAACAGTATATTGTAGTCCTCCCGGGTTCTATACACTGAACCTTCCGGAGAATTTGGATGATATGAACATACAATGCCATTATCATGAGCTCGGGCAGCTATACTGTTTACACATTTGAGCAAATTCTGTTGTCGTTCAATTAAATGTGATCGGTCACTTCCAGGCATCTGAACCAGTAAATAAATGGTATCCGGAAATTGGGCCAGAAACTCCATCCACCGGTTTGCATTTACCCTCTCCGTATCGGTCTCCCGGGGATTTCTCCAGTCCTCGACATGGCAGAGTACCGCTAATTCCAGATTGTGTTTCGCCAGGCACTCTTTCATCAGGCCCGGATCTGTAAGTGAACCGAAAAAACTGGTTTCAGGCTCAATCCCTGCAAATCCAGCTTTACTAACCACTTGCATGATATGTGGAAGTTTTCCTTTGTACTGTTCACCAGGCATTTGCCAGGCATAAGTCTCGCAAGCTATTTTAATATTTGCCATGTTAATTTTGCAGGAAAAACGTTGAAGATACTTTATTAAATCGTTCCAAATCTTCCCAATGATGGACATGACCTCCCTCCGGGAAGTTTACATAAATAGATCCCTCAATACCCTGATGCAATATTTTCGAGAATTCAGGTGGTGTAAAAATGTCCATCTCCCCTACGGTAATTAATGTTGGCAACCTAATCTCATGTAACCGTTCAACCACATTGTGATTTATGCAGGCATCCAACTGACCATTGAACCCGCTGCTGGTCTGCGGATTTGGATTATTCAATGCGCTAACTTGTGCTGCTTTAAGGTCCTCCAGATGATCTTCATAATAAGGAGGCGCAAAAATCCAAAGCTGCAATAACTCCATAAACTCATCTGGTTTGCTGGTAACCCTAAGCTTCTTTAAGTTCTCGTAAACGGTGATGGCGTAGTTATTAAATCGGGGCCAGGTACTGATCAATGCTAAGGAATGCACTTTTTCCGGATAGTTGAGCGCTAACTGCTGTGCAATTGCGCCTCCCATGGAAATCCCAGCCACTCGCGCCTTTTCGACTCCCGCATGCTTCATCACTGCTAAAGTATCTTCTGCCATCAGGTCTGTGCTATAGGGGCCCGGAGGCTGATCTGAATTACCGACTCCCCGGTTATCAATCAGCAAACACTTAAAATGCTTTTCATATTCTTTTACATGTTGCTCCCAAAGGTTGCCATCCGCTCCAAAGCCCATGATCAATACCAATGGGTCTCCTTCTCCCCTTACCTGGTAATAGATTTTAACTCCGTTGGAGTCTGCGTAATAACTCATAATATCTGGTTGATTATATTTCTACAAATGCTGTGACTCTTTGGCCTGGCACCTTGTTATTACAAAAAGCTACAAAATAATTAATTAAACAAGTTCATGTAAGAAGAATCGAACACCAACCCGGGGCAATATCTGAAGTACACTAGTCAACCGGGATGCAGCATATTTCATTCGGTCGGTACCAATATAAACCTACCGAATACGTTCAAAAAGGAGGAGTCTTACATCCATCACTGTTTCGCCAGGTTTGGTGGTAGCCTGAAGAGTCAAGGTACCGGAACCTTTACCCAGTTTCATCAATCCAAGGTTTAAGGGCTTGAAATCTTTAACATAGGATTCGGGCCTTTCTACCCGGTCGTTTTCCATTCCTCTTAAAGGTGGATCATGTGCCTCCTCGATACGCCCTTTTAGTTGATCTTCCCCAAACCTCAGATTAAACTCGGAACCCTCATCACCTTCCTTACAGGTATAATATAAGATCACCTGATAGTCCCCTTCTTCCAAAACCTCTACATCCCAGGTAATTTTGTCATCCAGGCTGATCCAGTTGGTAAAAAATGAACAGTTAGGCCATCGATTGGACCGCTGAATGTTACCATGAGCCACTCCATCCCTGGATGGCACTTGGGTGAGTTTAGCATCCGGGTGACCTATAGGGAATGTTCTGTTATCGACTTCGGGGATCTCTGTTAATACGGTATTTACAAAATTTAGCCTTGCAGTCTCCAACTGTTGACGGATCTGCGGGAATTCCTGGCTGACCTCCTGAGTTTGTCCCCGGTCATTTTCAATATCATACAACCTGCCCTGGTGGTCCAGTCTAAATCGCTGATTCCGAACACTTACCCGGTCCCCCCAGCTATTGAAGATCAACCGGTCCTCCCAGGCCCCTCCGGATTTAAGCAATAAAGTTTTTAAGCTCACTCCATCCAATGGTTGATTTGAGCTAATGTTGTTTTCAATACCTGCCAGATCCGCCAGTGTAGGCAGTAAATCTATTACCGACGCCACTTGCTCAATCTGTTTTCCCCGAGGAATATTCTGCGGCCATTTGATAAATAATGGGGTTCGCACACCACCCTCATCAGTTGATCCTTTGCGCCCTTTCATGCCCCCGTTCCAGCGCCAGCTGTTGGGACCATTGTCATTGAAGTAAAGTACAATGGTGTTATCCTCGATTTGCAGTTCTTCTAACTTGCTTAATATCCTACCCACATTCCAGTCAATATTCTCACACATTGCCAACGCTGCCCTGGTGAAATCTACCTCTTCCTGCTGTCCGGAGTCCGCAAACATAGTGAGTTCTTTATCTTTGAATTTATTCCACCAGCGATCAGGTACCTGCATTGGAGCATGTGGTGTGTTGTACGGCAAATACAACAAAAAAGGCTTTTCCTTATTGCTCTCTATAAAATCTAACCCATGACTGGTAAAATCATCTATCACAAACCCATCTCCATAAACAATCTCCTGATTGTGCTCAAGCATAGGGTCAAAATAACTACCCCAGTGTCCGGAACAGAATCCGTAATAATCATCAAACCCGCGACCATTGGGGTGATAAGGATATTGCATTCCATTGTGCCATTTTCCATAAGCTGCGGTGGCATAACCAGCATTTTTAAAAATTTCCGCTATGGTAACTTCATCCAGGTCTAAGCGCTCCCCGCCGGCAGAAGTACCGTAGACTCCCCCGCGCGCGCTGTATCTTCCGGTTAATAGTTCTGCACGGGTGGGTGAGCACACCGGTTCTACATAAAAATTTAAAAAAGAGGCTCCATCAGCAGCCAGTTGATCAATATTCGGAGTGTTTAAATTTGTGTTGCCATTGATACTGAAATCGCCCCAGCCCTGATCGTCCGATAAGATAATAATGATGTTGGGCTTTTCTAATTGATTGTTGGTATCAACAGGGCCGCTGCAGCTTGTAATTAATACCGCTGCATACATTAGATGAATCAATGGTCTAAATGGCATGTCCCCCATAA
>BQJT01000060.1 GCA_021604845.1 Cyclobacteriaceae bacterium | reverse complement strand
CTCGGGTCTGGCCGGTTCATAGACTTTAACACCCATATCGAATCGAAGGATCAGAAAAGTGAAATCCATCCGGAAGCCCATACCGGTACCCAAGGCAATTTCTTTATAGAAGTCGCTTTCAAACTTTCCCCCAGGCCTGCGAACTTCACCATCATCCGAGACATCATCCCTTATGGTCCAGATATTGCCAGCATCAAAAAACAGTGCCCAATCGAGAAAACCAATAAGTTTTTGACGGTATTCAATGCTCGCTTCCAGAATGATTTCCCCCGGCTGTTCAAAGTTGTAATCGATATTCCCATCCTCATTGAGCGGGCTGTATGTACCAGGTCCCAGGCGCCTGGGGCCCCAGGCTCTGATACTTGAACTTCCACCTGCGAAAAAATTCTTTTCATAGGGGAGAATTTTGTTGTCACCATAAGGTATTCCAACCCCTGCATTTATGCGATAGGCTATCACTCCACCCTGGACCGGAAGGGGCATATGCTTCCTGAAGTCTAGATTGAACTTAACAAATTTGTAATTCTCCAGGCTATCCTCTTCCAGGAATCTTGTTCCATATACATTCAAAAATGTTCCCCCACTCTCCACGAAGGTTCTCAAATAGGAAGAGTTCTTTTGATAGGTTCCGTATTGATTGAAATCAAAAACTGTCTGCAAGTACATGCTGCTTACGAATGAAGGCTCAAATGCCCGGTGAAACCGTGTACCTAAACTGTCGCTTTCATCCAGTTCCTGCTGGAACTCCGGTGAAATGTTTCTGGTATTAATCAGGTTTAGGTCCGCCAGGGCAAAGGTGAACAACCGACTTTGATCTTTTTGCCAGAAGTATTTTACCGAGGTACTGAAATTATCTCTGGTGAAATCAACCCGGTTAACGAATTCGTAACCCAGTGCAAATTGAGTTCTGGGATTTAACTCGCCCAGCCTGGACTTCATAGTGTTACTTAGAGGAAATACAAAATCAGGAAGTGTAAGGGAAAGATTACCGCCAATTTCGCGGCTGTTGGCAATGGATCCTTCATTAGAATAAGAGGCTACTCCGTTGATACCGATATGTCCATTCAATTCCAAAATTTCCAAACCTCCAAAAGTGTTCCGGTTTTTAAAATTAAAATCATAGAATGGTCCAGGGACCCGTTGATTGGCGGTGACATTAATACCAACTTCATGTGTAAGCTGGTTCCGATCAAGTGGACTGGTAAATATATTGGCTATGAAGTTATTGCCGGTAGTGTCATAATTTATATTAACAAACTTGAACATGTCGAGGTTTGCCAGTTGACGCTGGGTATTGAAGGTTTTGGTTTTATTGTAAAGATCACCAGGGTAGACAAACAGCCTTCTATCCAGGATTTTTTTGGAATATTTTTCCTCAAAAAAGCGATAGGTTACCCGGTTATAGGTTCGGGAGTTACGATAAAGCTGCGTACTAGGTACATTCGCATCGGTAGTGAAGATCACGGTGTCCACTTTAAATGCCTTATGGAAACCCCGTTTTGATGGATTATTAATTATAGTTTTTAAAGCAATTTTTCGGTTGCCCAGTATGGCAGTATCCACAGCAAATTCCACCAAACGTCTACTGAACTCAAAATAGCCATTGTCTTTCAACAGGTTTTCGATCCTGATAATTTCATTATCAAGATTTTCGGTGTCATAGTTGTCACCAGCTTTCAGAAAACTGGAGGCTGAGGTACTGCTTATGAGTTGGGTTACTGCTGAATCACCGGTAACCAGCATTAAACTATCGAATTTATATGGCTGGCCTTCGTCAATTCGATACACCAGCGAAATTCGTTTTCCATTAGTTTTAACCCGATGGGAAACCTTACCATGAAAATAACCTTTGTTGTGTAAAAACTTAGTCATCTTATCCACGGTAGAAACTGTAAGTGCCGAATCATAAACCGCCAGCGGTTCGCCACGCTGCATAAAGGAGTTGCCATTTTTCAGCACATCGTCCTTCTTGGCAAGTCTTGCGGACTTTCGGCTTTCCAGCCTGGCAATTTTGGAGGCGTTACCCGTATGCCGGTTAATTTTGGAATCGTACTTTTTCTCGATCTTTCTTTTTTTTCGCTCAATCTTCGATGAATCAAATTTTCGAGCACCTGTTTGATACATCCAGGTATATAGCGAAACCGGGAATATCTTTAATACCCGGCGGTTGGGTTGCTGTTGATAAAGCTCCGCCAGGCTGCCGGGCTCTACTTTTTTAGTACCTTTGATCTGTTGACGGCTGAGCAGATATTCTCCTTGCTTTAAATTTTTGGTACCGATACAGCTACTTAAAAATATACCGACTAGCAAACAGTATAAGAGATGATTTGATCTTAAATTTCCTATCCTTCCACGTATGATCTCAAAAGGCACTATAAGGTTTATTAAATCATTGCAATTAAAGAAATACCGTAACAAAGCCCAAAGCTTTTTAGTTGAAGGGACAAAAAGCGTGCTGGAATTATTAGATGCTGGTTTAGAAGTAACTCACCTGGTCGCTACTGATTCATTTTTAAGGAATAACGCTGAGATTGAAACAAAATTGAATGTTCCACTAGAGGTTGTCAGTTCAAAGTTATTAAATAGTTTAAGTTCGCTTAAAACCAACCATAATGTATTGGCAGTGGCTCGTTATTTACCTGACCGGCCGTTCAGCATTTCCACTAATGAGTATTCGCTGGCCCTCGATAGAATCAGCGACCCGGGAAATCTTGGAACTATAATTAGAACCGCTGACTGGTTTGGAATCGCAAAGGTAATCTGCTCCAGGGAATGTGCAGATTTTTATAACCCAAAGGTAATACAGGCAACCATGGGATCATTTACCAGAGTACAGGTGTATTACACAGATCTGGCCAGCTATCTTAACGGGTATCATGTATACGGTGCCTCATTAGAAGGCGAAAGTGTCCATCATGTCAAGTTCAATCGGGGAGGGGTTATTCTGATCGGAAATGAAGCTCATGGGATATCAGAAGCTCTTCGAAGCACCGTGAAACAATGGATTGGGATACCGGGTTATGGACAAGCAGAGTCCCTTAATGCGGCCATGGCCACCGCTATCATTTGTGATAACCTCAGAAGGCGCTCTTGAGTTTTGAGTTTTTAGTTTTTAGTTTTGAGTTTTTAGTTTAACGTCGCCGCATTTGGTCTAAAAATCAAGTAATCAATTGGTTCCTGCCTGGGCTTCCTGTTTCATCTTGGTGGCTAACTTTTCACCCAGATACCGGTCAATTAAATAATGCCCGAGGTAAATCATAGGAGTTAGAATGATAGCAAGACTGAATTTGTACAGGTAGTTAACCGTGCCTATTGCCAGCACTCTGACAATGTCCCAATCGGCGCCTACATAAAAAGCGATCACCAGTACTACGTAACTATCGATGAATTGAGAAACCACGGTTGACCCGGTGGCTCGCAGCCATACTTTACCTTCCCCTGTAGCCCTTTTAATACGGTGAAATACCAGCACATCCACCACCTGACCCACCAAAAAAGCTACCAGTGAACCGATGATTATCCACAGACCCTGACCAAAAACCCTGCGGAAAGCCAGATCCATATCCTCCAGGCTCTGGCTCGGATCGTCATGAATTCCACTTTGAAACTGCCACCATTCGTTTGGGACCAATTTGATTCCTGCATAGAAGATTAAAAATGCATAAAGGATCAGCGCTACCGCCATATTTGATAAAAACCGCACTCCTTTCTTACCGTAATACTCGTTGATGATATCTGTCATTACAAAAACTACCGGCCAGAGCATAACTCCTGCAGTGAGGTTGAAACCCAGACCTTCAACCCCGAATAATTTCATGTCCAGCGGTTTGAAGCCAAAGGTTTCCTCCAGAGAAAAAATTTTAATTCCAATGAATTCGGCAATCAGTGTGTTGGTGATAAAAAAACCTGCCAGGATAAGAAAAAGCCTATGCCTCTTGTCCATAGTTGTCCAGTTCAATATTTATTTTCTGACCTTCGATGGCCAGGTATGAGTTGGCAAACACCTCTCTGGCTTCGGATAGCAATGGCTCAAGATTCTTATAACGAATTGAGAAGTGACCTAGAATAAGCTTTGAAACATTCGCCTTTAGGGCAATGTTGGCGGCTTGTCTGGCGGAAGAATGAAAGGTTTCAAAAGCCCTTTCTTCCTGATCCGATAGAAATGTCGATTCGTGATAGAGTAAATCGACCGACTCAATATAGGGAATTATGGATTCGTTGTAGCGGGTATCTGAGCAGTATGCATAGGCTCTCGGCTTAAGTGGTGGCAATGTATAATCCTCAAGCGAATATTTAACCTGGTTGTCACGTTGAACAGGGACTCCGCTCTTTAAGGTATTGATTTCATCAAATGATAATTTGCTGAGGTCATTCCCTTTCTTTAGCCGGTACTTTCTGGGTTTTTCTTTAAACAGGAAGCCAGTACAGGGTATCCTGTGATCCATGGGTATGGTAGAAACCACCAGTAGATCGTTGTCAACTATAATTTCAGGATTTTCAGGGTCCAGGACGGTAAAGTGTACTTTGTATCCTAATACAGTTTCGGTATACTTCAGATGCATGGTTATGATGTCATCCAGCCCTGATGGTCCGAAAACGAATAAGTCCTCTTTGCGATTTCGCAGGTTCAAAGTGGACAGAAGTCCCACCAGCCCGAGATAATGGTCGCCATGAAGATGACTGATAAAGATGTGCTTTAAACGACTGATCTTAACCCGGTAGCGGCTTATTTGCATCTGTGTACCCTCCCCGCAATCGATAAGAAAAATTAAGTTTTCTAAGCGTAAAACCTGGGCTGATTGATGTCTACTATGTGCAGGAGCAGCGGAGTTTGAACCGAGTATTGTTAATTCAAAAGACAATTAATGACCGTTTTCATCCTCTTTTAAATCCCCTTCAATTTCATGCATAAATACAGCGTCCCTGGCTTCTTCTACCGTCGGCAGAAGGTTCAGGATAGAATCCAGCTGGCTTATTTTGATTAGCTTGTGTACATGGTCTGAAATCGCGGTGAGCACTAGAATACCTCCTCCATCATTGGTGATTCTGTTGCCAACCAGCAGCGCACTGAGACCTGAAGAATCGATGTATTTTACTTCTTTCAGGTCAAGAATTACATTACGCGCACCCTCTGCATGAAGGCTTACAAATTCAGATTTCAGCTGTGGAGAAAGCGTCGAATCCAGTTTTTCTTCATGCAGATTTATAAGTGTAAACTGCTCTTGTTTGTCTATGGTATATTTCATGGTAGTTCGTTATGTCTTATCTCGGTTTTCTCAAACCATTCCAAAATGCTGTGCTTAATTTCTTCAATACTGACACTATCTTGAGGGATTACAAAGGGTGTACCCATCAATTTATCATGTAATTCAATATACCTGTCTGAAATGGATTTTACAACCTCAGGGGTCATTTCAGGTATCTGTTGACCTGGTTTGCCCTGGAAATTATTCTTCATTAACCATTCACGGACAAATTCTTTGGATAGCTGTTTTTGTGGTTCCGCTTTGGATTGACGATCATGATAACCATCGGCATAGAAATACCTTGAAGAATCAGGGGTATGTATTTCGTCAATAAGTGTAACCTCCCCATTGAAATTTCCGAACTCATACTTGGTATCCACCAGGATTAATCCACGGGCTGCTGCCAAAGCAGTACCCCTATCAAACAGCTCTTTGGTGTACCTTTCCATCTGCAAATATTGATCTTCCGGTACCAGCCCTTGCTGAATAATTTCTGCCCTGGAAATGTCCTGATCGTGTCCGCTGGCAGCTTTGGTGCTGGGTGTTATTACCGGTTGGGGTAAAGGGTCACTCTCCTTCAGACCACTCGGAAGTGGAACCCCGCAAATACTGCGTTTTCCGTCCTGGTATTCCCGCCAGGCATGTCCTGCAAGATACCCTCTGATAACCATCTCAACAGGGTATGGGCGGCATCTTTTTCCAATGGCTACCTGGGGGTGAGGTGTGGCTAAAAGCCAGTTTGGGACTATATCCGAAGTTGCCTTCAGGAAACTACTGGCCACCTGATTGAGAATCTGCCCTTTAAAGGGAATAGCTTTCGGCAATACTACGTCAAAGGCAGAAATTCTGTCGCTTACTACAATTGCAATGATTTCAGGGAAGATATAAACATCCCGGACTTTACCCCGATAGAACCCTTCTTGTTGAGGGAAGCTAAAGTCAGTTTCTTTTACTGAGGTTGCCATTGGCTAAAGTTAGGATATTGGAATTAGAAATTAGATATTATGAATTAGTAATTACCGCTTACCCGCTATTTCAGCAGTTAATACCTGCTTCAACTATCATTCATCTCTAGGCTTAGCGGATAACCTGTTCCTCAACCAACTTCCCTCTCTGATAAACAAGCTTCTCGGTGATTTTCCCTGCCATATCGTAATGCTCCCAAGTGCCTATTTCCTGGTCCTTAAGGTATTCTCCTTTTACCGAGATACTTCCATTTGCATGATGGGATATGTAAGGACCCGTCTTTTTACCCAGTTTATAGGTTGTCTCACTGCTAAGCTGTCCATCAGGATAGTATTCCTTTACTACTCCGTGAACCATGTTTTGAAGATGCGGCTCATGTTTTAACAGATTCCCGTCCTGATCATAATAGTTCTTCAGGGTTAATTTGCCCTCATGGTAGTTCTCCTCGGACATCAATTGGCCATTGGGATGATAAGCTTTCCAGGTACCGTAGGGCAGTCCATCCCTGGTGGCCTGTTCCGATTTCGTATTGCCTCCTGGATAGTAACCAATCAGGTCACTGTTCTCTTCTTGTTTTGAATAGTCGATCCGTTCCATTACCTCACCCGATGGGTAGTATTTTAACGCTTCCCCGGTACGTTTTCCCTGTTCATAAAGGTAGGTATGTTTTAAAGTGCCATCTTGATAATATCCTTTATTAATTCCATGTAACAGACCTTTCTGATAGCTGCCCATAAGCACCAGCTGCCCCTCTTTACTATAAGATTTAAATTCACCGGTTTTCTGCCCATGATTTAGCCGGGATTCCGTATCCAACTGGCCATTATCGTAATAGGTACGGAAATCCCCGTTCACCAAACCCTCCACATAGTTGGCTTCTGATCTCAGTTCTCCATTTGGAAAGTACTTTTTGGATATCCCATTAGGCTTTCCCTGGTGATAAGTGATCTCACTTTTCAGGTTTCCATTCTTGTAGTACTCAAGTATTAATCCGTCTGGTTTTCCATTGGCAAAATGGGTCTTACTTTTTGTCAATCCGTCCGGGAAATAGGTCACCAGTGATCCTTGTAAGGTATCCTGATTGAAAAAAGCCTCCTGCACTAAATTTCCATTGCTGGCGTAAGCCAATAACGGCCCCTGCCTCATTCCATTTTGGAAATTTGTAACTCGCAAGAGTGTGCTGTCAGGATAAAATTCTTTGAATTCCCCAAGTTTGATACCATTGTCGAACTGACCGGTTACCGCAGGCACCCCATTCTGGTGGAACATTATGTAGGCACCATGAATTTTGCTTGAATCATTTCCAATTATCTGATACTCCTCTTTAAGTACCGAATTCAAAGAGTCATGGTAGGTACGAATCCAGGTCTGTGCATTGACTGATGCCGACAAGCTACAAATGATTACAAAAAATACTGTTGACCTCATGTTAAAAATTCCACTCCGGCAATGCCGGTAAAGGATAAAGGTTATACAATTACCTAAGTCTTTTCAAGTACTATTGCGGATGCTCCACCTCCTCCGTTACAAATTCCAGCTACGCCGGTTTTTCCGCCATTTTTAGCAAGCACATTAATCAGGGTGGCCATTATTCTGGCCCCCGAGCACCCCAGTGGGTGACCAAGTGCCACGGCACCGCCGAATACATTCACCTTATCAACGTCAAGTCCGAGTTTGATATTGTTTGCCAGGGCAACCGCTGAGAATGCCTCATTGATCTCATAATAGTCTACCTCTGAGGCTTCTACTCCTGCCATTTTCAACGCTTTGGGAATGGCCAGTGATGGTGCGGTAGTAAACCACAACGGATCCTGAGAAGCATCGGCAAACCCGCTAATTTTTGCAACGGGTTTAATATTTAACTCCAATGCCTTTTCTTCGGACATTAAAACCATCGCAGCAGCGCCGTCGTTGATGGTGGAAGCATTGGCAGCGGTAACGGTACCATCTTTTGAAAACACCGGTCGAAGGTTAGGTATTTTTTCGAAGTTTACGTTCTTAAATTCTTCATCTTCATCCATCATAATAGGATCGCCTTTTCGCTGGGGAATTTCAACCGGAACGATCTCGTCCTTAAAGAAGCCGGATTCCGTAGATTTAGCAGTTCTTTTATATGAACTTATGGCGTATTCATCCTGCTGTTCGCGGCTAATGTTCATTTCACGTGCAGTATTGTCTGCACAATTTCCCATGGCAAACTGATGATAAACTTCCCAGAGACCATCTTTCTCAAGTCCATCAATAAGTTCTCCTTTCCCATATTTATAACCAAATCTTGCTTTAGGAATATAATATGGAATATTTGACATGCTTTCCATACCTCCGGCGATTACAATATCATTAATGCCCAGCATGATTGATTGAGCTGCCAGCATAGCTGCTTTCATGCCGGAAGCACAAACTTTATTAACTGTGGTGCAGGGAACGTCCGACCCGATTCCAGCTGCTAAAGATACCTGGCGGGCTGGGGCTTGTCCAAGATTCGCGGATATCACATTCCCCATAAATACTTCCTGCACCGCGGATGCTGGAATGCCCCCTTTTTTTAGAGCTCCTGCAACGGCAAAAGTGCCAAGTTGAACAGCAGTAAATCCTGATAGACTACCTCCAAAACTACCTATTGGAGTTCGAACAGCAGCTGCAATACATACTTTTTTGGTCATAGGTTCTTGATTAAAATCGTTTACCAATCGGGTTTTCCACTGTCGGGTCGCTTGGTCGCTTTTTTCTGATTTTGCTGAATATACTGAACTTCACTGTTCTTCATAGCTTCTAAAATCATTCGCGCTTTTTCTTCACTAATCTTCAGCTCTTCCATCTTTTCAGGAGAAGCATTAAGTTCCTGCTCCTGAGGTTGTTCCTCTCCCTGCTGCTGCTCGGGCTGCTGGGATTCGGAATCCTCGGGTTCACCTTCCTGCTGGTCAGAATTTTCTTCCTGACCCTGCTGCTCTTGTTGCTCTTCTTCACCCGATTGTTGCTGATCCTGTGGTTGCTGTTGCTGATCTTGCTGTTGTTGCTGATCCTGCTGTTCTTGTTCTTGCTCCTGCTGTTGGTCCTGATTCTGATCCTGGTTTTCCTGTTCCTGCTCCTGCTGCTGATTATCCTGATTTAGCATTTTTGTAACCAGCTCATAATTAAACCTGGCTTGTTGATTGTTTTGATCAGCAACCAGTGCAGATTTAAAGAGATTCTGAGCCTGCACCAGTACTTCTTTACCTGGTCTGGGTGGAGGGGCGCTATGGTAGGCCAGTACTCCCAGTTGATTGAAGGCTTTTGAACGAAGTTCAGCGGTACCTGACTGAGCAATGCCGGTATATGTTTGCTGGGCTATGTTTTTATAATAAGCTGCCTGTTCGTTGGTTGGTTGCGGCCCTGTATTACCCGGGCCTTCCAGGCCTTCGGTAGGTGAATGGCTGGAACGGGTAGCCAGGAAAGCGGCATTAGCATAGTTCATCAGAACTTCCTGTTCAGTTATATGAAACGAGTCAATTAAGATTCCATATGTTTCAATAGCGTTCTGGTATTTCCCTTCCAGATAGGATTTATGGGCCTCTGATTTCAGACGATTAATTTTAGCAATGTCATTCAACGTACCAAATGAAATCGCGGTCAGCAGTATTCCAAGGATCCAGTTCATATTCTTATAACGTTAATCCTAATCATTAAATCCACAATTATCAAAATTATTGCTAAACCCAGGAAATAATAGTATTTGTTGGTTGAAACGTCCACGCTTCTGGAATCCTTTAATTCTCCTTCAATGTTCTTAATTGTACTAATTAAACGATTGATATCGTTTCTGGAGCTGTTGATTTCAAAGTACTTGCCTCCCGTAAGGGTGGCCACATCCTTCAAACTTTTGGAATTAAGTTTTGTAACCACTTCTTTCCCTTGTTTGTCCCGCTTAACCCCGGCCCGGGTAACAATGGTACTGCCTTCACTGGTGCCAACTCCAACGGTAAACAACTTTATTCCGCTGGCTTCAATTTTTTCGGCCATTTCGCGGGTAGACTCGCCAAAGTCTTCGCCATCACTGATCAGTATAATCACTTTTGAAGTCTGCTGTGACATACTTGACTCTTCCGATGATAGTTTTTGCAAGGCCAACTGCATAGCAGGGGCAAAATCCGTTCCGGTATTGGATACAAGGCTGGTGTGCAGGGTTTCAATCCATAAGTTCAACGCACTTTGGTCATAAGTAAGGGGACATTGAACAAAAGCCTCGGAGGTGAAGATTATAATGCCAATCCGATCACTGTTAAATGCAGAGACAATTTTTTTTAGTTCGAACTTGACCTTTTCTAATCGACTGGGTTGAATATCGAAGGCATTCATTGAAGCGGACAAGTCTACTGCAATGTAAATTTCCTTGCCTATTGATTTTATTTCACGGCTTGACTCGCCAAAGCTGGGCCCCAGCAAGGCAATAACCAGTAAAGCAAAATATAAGGATCGGATAATGAATTTAAACAGTACTTTACTATATCCGATATTTAACCTGCTGGCTACCATGAAGACCCTGGCAAAATATCCGGCATATAGTACCAGAAACAGCCCAATTAAAACGAGTTCGGTGAAACTCAGCGATTTGGCCCAGCTCATAGTTTTTGAAGTGAAAATTAATCAACAAAGATAACAAAGGGGTAGCTAAGCAGCAACTACCTCAGTTGGCAAGGTATTAAAGAGGTCAAGGCAACCTTTTGTACTAAGTTTACGTGATTGGTATACAAGAAATGCTTTGGGCTGAGTATGCAATATCAGGTCAGCTTCGAGCTAGTAACAGGTGTTTTTTTGATAAATCTTTAATCAACTTAGAAATGGAAATTTTATTTAATCGAGTATATATACTCAAGATTTTAACAGTATTTTTTATGTCCATTGTTGCTATATCATGTTCGGATGACGACGAAGGTGGGGCTCCGGCCGGACCAACGTTAACCGGCAACAGTGAAGTTTATGACCTGTCCCCAAAATCCGATCCCGGGATAAGCGGAACAGTTACCTTTGCTGAAAGAGATGATGGAGTAACTGTAATTACTATAGAACTTAGCGGGACCGCTGCAGGTGGAGACCATCCTGCGCATATTCACATAAATTCTGCAGCAGAAGGAGGCGCAATTGCCATTGATTTGACCAATGTAGACGGCGCCACCGGTACTAGTGAAACTGAAGTAGATATGTTGAACACGGGAACGGCAATTTCATATAGTTCGCTAATCGATTTTGACGGCTATGTTAATGTACACCTTAGTGCAGGTGATCTGGGCACTCTAATAGCACAGGGCGACATTGGCCAGAATGAGCTAACTGGTACTTCTGAAGAATATCCGATCAACTCAAAATCCGATCCGGCAATTTCCGGAACTGCTACTTTTTCTGAAAGAATTAGCGGAGAGACGTTGGTGTTGATCGAACTTACAGGTACTGCGGCAGAAGGTGACCACCCATCACATATACATGCAAATTCAGCAGCAGAAGGAGGTGGGATTGCGATTGACCTGACAAATGTTGATGGATCCACCGGTACCAGTGCTACCAACGTTGCCATGCTCAATGATGGATCTGCTATAACCTACGCTGAGCTATTAGACTTTAATGGTTATATCAATGTACATTTGGCGCCCGATAACCTGGGTGTGCTGATAGGTCAGGGAGATATTGGTCAGAATGCGCTGACAGAGAATTTTGTGGAATATCCCCTGAATAGCGTATCCGACCCGAACATCAGTGGAACTGCAACTTTCAGCGAGCGGAACAACGGCTTTACGCTGGTTACCGTCCAACTTGATGGTACAAGCGCGGGTGGCGATCATCCCAGTCATATCCATAATAATGATGCGGCTACCGGTGGAGGAATCGCCATTGACTTAAGTAATGTAAATGGTGAAACCGGCAATAGCGCGACCAATGTTATCATGCTCAACGACGGGACTGCAATTACTTACGCGGAGATGATTGCGTTTAATGGCTATATCAATGTGCATCTAAGTGCAGATAACCTGCCAACTTTAATTGCTCAAGGCGATATCGGATCCAATGCGAACTAGATTTAGTTAGCTACCTTATGATTTTCATGGGGTGTGGTCTGCCAAGGCAGGAAACGGAAAAGAAGTAAACTTCAGGGGTTAACCGGATAAGATCAACGGTTGCCCCTGAGTTTCTTTGGACGGTTAGATTGTATTGAATAGGCGCTAAATTCGGTCAGTTATTCAATTTCCGGATTAGCAGCAGTAAACGCTGCTTTGCCTACAAAATAGTCTTCCCCCAGTACCTTATCATTAAAAAATGCCGAAGGGTTGGCGGTTGACTGATAAACAACACTATCAGCGGCATCTGTATAGGCCTTTATTACCAGCTCGGGTTGGTTCTTATAATTAATAACAATTTCTGCAAGTGTGTGCCCTAGGCTGCTACCGTCCTGGTTGGCAAAATTGTCATTGTACTTCAATTCCAGTTTTTGCAAATAATTTGCCACTTGGATGGAATCCGCCAGGCTGCCGTCTTCAAATTGCCAGTTTCCGGATTCTCTGATTATCTGGAATGAACTGTCTCCATTATACTTAAATGCTAATGACTGTATTGAATCGGTTTCCATTTTTACAAAGGTATTGTCGCGATAATGGTTGATTCTGGCACTATTGTTTAAACCACCGAAATTGTCGGATGCGTAGACCTCAGATTCATCAGCCAGACGGAGATAACCGGTTGATCCGGATTGGCCGATAACCATGTGCAGTGTTAATAGATCACCTTCATGGATCTGAAGCTCTGTCCCGGTGGAATCCACCTGGTAATCTACCCACTTACTTTGTTCCTTGGCCGCAAGTCTGTCTGGTTGTAGACCGTTAATCTGACTTAGGAATGAATTAACCTTACTGGATGCCGCCGGAGTCATTTGGCCGGTATTTAGACGTACACTCCATTTTTGGTTTTCTCTTTCCAGCTTTACCGTCTCTTCAGAGGTTACAATGGTAATGCTAGTGACTTTGGAAGTATCAATGGAGACCAGCTGTTTGTCTAATTCTTCACTTTTGGTATTGTCAAAGTAGGTAGTGGCCAGGTAAACCAACCCCAGCAGTACCAACCCAAGTATCAGCTTGACATTTGAAATTTTGTTGATCATAGTTACAATAAATACTGTTTAGATGTATTTGCCTTCCAGCCAACGTTGACGTTTCCTTAAATTCCGCTGTCTTCTTTGAAATCCATACAGTAGCACAAGCAGGATAGGGGCAACCACATTACCGTATTTTAATAGGTTCTTGGTGCTATCTTCCACAGGATCCAAAGGACGTGTAGTCACTCCTTTTGTGCGAAGATCGCTTAACCCGGTATCATCTGCCATCCAGTCAATAGCATTGGCAACGAAGTTTATGTTATCGGGGTTTAGCTGCTGCTGCTGTGGTTGTGGTTGAGGCTGTCCTGGTATGGCTGGTCCGGCAGGCTCTCCGTTAACAATAAAACTACCGCTGCCTATAACTACCAACTTTCCTGCACCGCCTGTAACCGCAAGGGCCACGTTTTGGGTATTCATAGTAAAATCAGACGCACCCCATTCCTTCTGTACATCGATCATCATCGGGAGATTTGAGGATCCGGATTGTTCTGAAGTAAAAGCCAACGGGATTACCGTTTGTGTGGAATCGACGCTGGTGGAAATCAGACTACTGGCAAAAGGTAAAAGCAACGCTTCTAATCCACCAGTGACCGGATGATCCCCAAAATTGCTAATTATTGGAAAATATGGGAATTGCACCTGAGCCGTCATGGTAAAAGGGCCTACCTGTTGAGGTACACCAACACTGGCACAATTAACGTCTGTTACTAACTGGTCATTAATAACAATTCCTTTTCCCCCAAGCCAACCTTTCAGTCCGATATCCGTGGAGTTGGAAATAAACCCGCTGTTTAAGTCTCCAGTAAAATTGTCGTGGGCTACCAGTATACCGCCTCCTTGCTCCAGGTACGCATCCAGTTTACTAAACTGGGCGCGGGTAATACTGTCCTTTGGGTTTACCATTAAGATAGATTTATAGTATCCGGGGATATCCGTGGTATCCGTCAATCTAACTGGCTCAACCTGATATAGTATTTGCAGTTGCTCCTGAAGTTGTCTAATTGCGCCTATGGAAGCCTGCCCATTCCCCTGGAGTATACCAACCCTGGGTTTATCGGTAATAGCCATTTTCTTAATGGCGGTAGTAAGGCTGTATTCCATTGCCGCGCCCGGCTCAATTACCGGGATAACTTCTTTATGGTCCTTCATACGTAGAATAGCCCCCATATAAGCCCTTAGCTGCTGAACCTGATCCCTCTCAGTTACATTTACCAGCAATGGATTAATCCCAGCCACCTGGGCTTTGGTTTCTGAGTCATCGTCCTTATTAGGATTGATAAACTCATATACCAGATTTCCGTTTGAACGTTTTTCATATTCCTCCAGTAAATCCCTGAAGTCTTTTCGAGTGCTCAGTAACTGAGGAGGTAAGTCCTCTGAAAAATATGCGGTGACCGTGATAACATCATTTAGATCGTTAAGAGTATTTTTAGTGGCGTTGCTCAGCGTATATCGCTTATCAGCGGTAAAGTCCAGTCTGAAGAAGAGCTTACTGGAAACCAGGTTTAACACCACCAGGATACCAAAGAATATTGCCAGCTTTACTATTATTGCTTGTTTGGTCATATCTGTTAGTTTTGCCAGTTTCTACGTGAAATCATAGTGGTTGACAATACCAAACCACCCAGAATTAATGAAAAGAAATAAATAAGATCCCGTGAATCAATCACCCCACGAGACAAAGAATCAAAGTGTACCCGGGCGCTTAGAAATTCCAGCACAGCCCCCACAGGTCCTTTAAAAGTGGATGAAATCAGGTCAAACAGTAAATGAAAAAATATCCCAATAAATAGCGCCAGAAGAAATGCTACAATTTGGTTGTTTGTAATACTACTGGCAAATATGCCAATGCTAACATAAGCAGCGCTAACCAGCAGTAGTCCAAAGTACCCACCAATGATTCCGCCATGATCTACCTGACCAAGTCTACTTATGGTAATATAATAAGGTACTGTACATAGTAGTGCTACCAGTACCAGTAGCAGGCAAGCCATAAATTTACCAACCACAATATCCCAGTCACTGATGGCTTTAGTGGATAAAAGTTCAATTGTACCTGTTTTATTTTCTTCCGCAATTGACCTCATGGTTATGGCCGGAATAAAGAAAAACAGGGTCCAGAATGATATGCCGAAAAACACATCTAATCTGGCCTGACCAATTACAAAGATATTATTGACACTAAGCCAGGTAAAAAAACCACTTAAGCCAAGAAAGATAACGATCATTACGTAAGCCGTCAGTGAGTCAAAGAAAGTGGCCAGTTCTCTTTTGGTTATAATCCATATTTTATCCATATGACTATTTAATTGGTAAGTTCTCGGAATACATCCTCTAGCTTGGTTTCTATAGCATTTAGCTCCAATAGATACCAGCTGTTTTCAACACAAAGGTCAAACACTTCCTTTTTTGAGGATAACTCGGGTTTACTTTGTACTTCATAATAATGTTCCCTGCCCGCGATTGGAGTCACCGACAGTACGGTTGGCAGACTTTCCAACGTTTCTTTGGGTGCTTGACCCGGGTTGCCGTTGACATCCAACTGAATGGTAAGCAATTCGTTACCCTGTGCTTGCTTTCTTAAGTCTACAGAACTTCCATCCGCTACAATTCTTCCCTTGCTTATTATAAGAATGCGGTCACAGGTTGCCTCCACTTCAGAAAGAATATGAGAACTTAAAATTACTGTCTTTTCCTTTCCCAATTCTTTTATCAGATTCCGAATTTCTACGATTTGGTTTGGGTCAAGACCGGAAGTAGGCTCATCTAAAATCAGGATTTCCGGATTGTGTATCATGGCTTGCGCCAGCCCAACCCTTTGTTTGTACCCCTTTGAAAGCTCCTGAATTTTTTTATGTTTTTCGTCTTCCAGGCCGCATTTTCGAACCATCTCTTTTATACGCTCCTCCAGGTTTGATTTGGAAACACCCTGGATTTCAGCACAAAATTTCAAATAATCGATTACCGCCATTTCATAATAAAGGGGGTTGTTTTCCGGCAGGTAACCTATTTTCTTCTTGATATTATCAGGGTCTTCGCGTACTGAAACTCCATCCAGGATAACGTCTCCCTGAGTGGCTGCCTGGTAGCAGGTAATTATCCTCATAGTGGTACTTTTACCAGCCCCATTAGGCCCTAAAAAACCTACCACCTCCCCGGTCTTTACTTCAAACGATATATCATCAATTGCTTTTTGTGTGCCGTAGTTCTTGGTCAGGTTTCGTACAGAGATGGCCATGTTTATAAAATGCTTTTGGGGTGCAATTTTAAAATGAGATAAACTACTTGTCAAGTGTTTCCACCGGCTAAATGTTAAAAATTGTTAATACATTTATCAACTACTATCAATTTCCTGATAATTTTCGGTGAAAATATTCTAATTTTTGCAATTGTGCATTTATCAAAATACACTAAGCCAATGTATATGAGGTATATCCTGTTACTTCTACTGGCCGTTGCAATCATCGCTGGCTGTAATTCGGAGGACAAAAAAGAGCAACCTCCTACAGCCAAGCCTAATTTTGTTTTTCTATTCGCCGATGACTTTACTTTTGATGCTGTGCGTGCATATGGCAACGGAATAGTTCATACACCTAATTTGGACAGATTGGCCCAAGCCGGGGTTACATTTACCAATGCGTATAATATGGGCGGCTGGCATGGAGCTATCTGTGTGGCTTCAAGGTCAATGATTATGTCCGGCGTGTCATTATGGCCAGCCAGAAAGGTGGAGCAGTCGTGGATTGAAAGTGATGGTCAGCGGGTTGATCAGTGCTGGGGCAAACTTTTGGAAGCCAATGGTTACGACACTTATATGACCGGAAAATGGCATATCAGGGCCGCGGCTGATAAAGCGTTTAAATTTACTAAGGATGTACGTCCCGGCGGGATGCCTAAAGATTATTGGGTTGGCAATGATACCATAGGTAAATTGATCGCAGATACCTACAATATGGGTGGTGATTTAGGGAAAGTGCTTCCCCTCGGTTATAATCGTCCCAAAAGTAATAGTGATACTTTATGGTCCGCGGCGGATCCGACTAACGGAGGCTATTGGGAAGGAGGCACCCACTGGAGTGAGGTGGTAAAAAACAACGCCCTGGAATTTATTCAACAGGCCTCAGCCAAAGAAAATCCTTTTTTTATGTATCTGGCGTTCAATGCACCGCATGACCCCCGCCAGGCTCCCCAGGAATTTCTCGATATGTACCCGATAGATCAGATCCCGCTGCCGCCGAGCTATTTACCGGAATATCCCTATAAAGACAGCATAGGTTGTACCCCAACCCTACGTGATGAAGCCCTGGCCCCCTTTCCCAGGACGGAATTTGCAATAAAGACCCATATCCGGGAGTACTACGCAATTATCAGTCATTTGGATCAGCAGATTGGAGAAATTATCGATGCTTTGGAGGCCAGCGGGAATATTGAAAATACCTATATTTTCTTTACCGGAGATCATGGGTTATCCGTGGGCCGTCATGGATTGGTAGGTAAACAATCTCTATTCGATCACAGCATACGGGTACCTTTAATGATGACCGGGCCAAAGATTCCTGCTAATACCAAATTAAACGCAGATGTATACCTGCAGGACATCATGCCCACCACTTTACAGCTTGCCGGTGTGGACAAACCTTCTCAGGTTTTTTTCAACAGTTTTCTTGATTTAGCTCAGGGGAAACAAAAGGAAAGTAACTACCCTGCGATTTATGGTGCATATGTTAATTTTCAGCGCATGATCCGCAAAGATGGGTTTAAACTGGTTGTATATCCCAAAATCGACAAACTGCTACTATTTGATTTGGAAGAAGATCCGAACGAAATAAATGATTTATCAAACGATCCGGAATATACGGACCGCCTACAAATTTTATTCAATGACCTGATTGCACTGCAGCGGGAAATGGAAGACCCGCTGGTTTTGAATAGCAGTAGATTAATGGATTAATTGATTACCAGAAGATCAGATTGGTGATCTCCTGCTAATGCCTGGGTCCATGACCAAGCAGATCGGGTATGCCCTTATAGTACCGGAAGCTCTCAAATGATTTGCCATCTTCAACTTTAATACGGCGGGTAATCCTACTCCTCAGGGTCTCCTGATCTTCCTGAGGGTAATCACTAAGGTCGGGACCGCGATAATTATCCCAGCCAGAGCTCCATTGACTGATATACTTCATCCCTGCCTCAATTCGCTGGTCCGCATAATTTGTAATGTCAACCATAGTATTTTTGTCATCAACATTACCACCGTAGAAGAGGTATTCATCAATCAGATGAGCTTCCAATCCATCGTGTATGATTTGACCTTCATACAACAAGCGCCATTCAGCCGCACGCGCTGCGTCTGCTGCCAGGTAAGCGGCGGCCCTGTGATCACTTTTTTGCCAAACCTGATAGTTGTAACCCGGATCAAATGCCATTAAAACATTCGGTTTCAGTCTTCTTATATGGTATACCAATTTGCCTATCACCTCTTCTTTGTCTGCATATTCCACCCGTCCATCATCATAGCCGAGATTAATATAATTATCTTCGGATAAACCAATTGCCTCCATAGCAGCCAGTTGCTCCTGTCTGCGGATAATGGACAACTGATTGCGACTTATATTAGGGTCTTTAGTGCCCACATTGCCGGTAGTAAGCGTCAGAATGTAAACTTCATTACCATGATCTTTCAGCATGGCTAGCGTCCCGTGGCTTTGATGATCGTCATCGGGATGACCTCCTATTAATAGAATGGTTTTCCCGCTCCATTCTTCAACTGGTTGGTCTGGTTGAGCAATCAGGCAAAAAGGTGCGATTAACAGGAAGGTGATGATCTGGACTTTCATGGTTTGGTAGATTTAAGTATAAGGATTAAGCTATTACTAATTAGCATTAATCGCAAATCGAACCCGGCCAGACTTATGATTATTTATTAATCCAGCAACTGTGTCCTCCTTCTTTCCAGCCTCGCCTTCCTTTTTTCTAGTTTTAATTTTGCTTTATCAAGTTTAGCCTTTGTATCCTCGGTTTCAACCTTCATGTCTTCTATCTCACTGGTTAATGCTTCAATTTTCTCTGCATTCTCGGCAATCTCTTCCTCCAGTTTGGTAGTTTCTTTGGTTAATTGTGCTACTTCCTGTTGGGTGTCATTTATTATTTCCTGATGGTACTGTGGCAAGTATACCTTAAGGAAATTTTCCAGTATATCCCTCAGTTCCATAAATTTGTCCGGTTGATGCCGATCACTGTAATAATTTTTGTGTTGGTCCGCAGCAAAAACTTTCATTTCGGACCCAGTAGAATTCTCAACAATGTGTGTATAAAAATATACAGGCGTTGCACTTAATACGGGTAACTTTACTTGCTCGGCAGAGAGTAGATCCTTATTGGCCAGGAATCCGATTCCATCTATACGGAAATTATAATTCCTTTCTAAATAGTCTTTCCAGGCCTTTTTTAAAGTTTTTGGTTCAGGGTCTACACGCACCACCCAACAAGCACGGCTGGACTTTTCATGCTTAATTGTGGCTTGTGCTGGTTCTAGCTGTTGTGCATGAACCATATACTTACTGCTAACCAGCAAGACCAGTATGAAGAGGTATTGGATATTCTTGAATTTGAAATGCATTCTTAACATAGCTTTAATCATTGGTAATTTCTTATTTGACAGGTTCAAATAGGGTGCCACGAAAATTGGATTGATGGGAATTGGGTAATACCTTAATAGGTGTTCCTCAACCTGTCTGAGATTATTTGATCGATTCTATTCACAGATATGAATTTGAAAAAGCGATTAACTTCCCTGCTGCCCGGGATCTTTTTGTTTGGTTTCACTGTAGGTACCGGAAGTGTCACCGCCATGGCTAAAGCAGGAGCAGATTATGGAATGGCTTTGCTTTGGACCATATTTCTCTCTTGTTCCATTACTTTTCTTCTGATCAATCAATTTGGGAAGTTCACCCTGGTAACTGGAGAAACTGCGCTTAATGCGTTTCGAAAGCATATCCATCCCACCGTTGGTGTGTTCTTTATTATTGCCCTGACAGCACATGTTTGCGGCAGTGTAATTGGAGTGATGGGGATCGTTGCAGATATTAGCTATGAATGGTCAAAATCTTTTGTTTCCGATGGGATTCCCAAGATCTACTTTTCGGTTTTTTTTGTAACCATGGTATACCTGTTGTTTTTAGACGGGCGCACCAAGTTTTTTGAAACGGTACTGGCAGTGGTGGTGGCCATTATGTCTGTTTGTTTCCTGATAAACTTTTTGGCTTTTGCTCCACCGGTAACTGATATTTTGAAAGGGCTGGTACCCAGCATTCCGGAAACCCCACCGGGTGAAAACACCTTTCTGGTGATCGCATCCATGGTTGGTACCACAGTCTTTTCAGGATTATTTATACTGAGAACCACCCTGGTCAAGGAGGCAAACTGGACCTTAAATGATCTCAGGGTTCAACGAAGAGACGCCTTATTTTCGGGATTCATGATGTTCCTGGTTTCTGCTTCAATTATGGCGGCAGCCACCGGAACTTTATACAAAGAAGGAGTAGGGCTGAACAATGTTTCAGAGATGGTTACCCTGTTGGAGCCGTTGGCCGGGCCTCTGGCAGTGGGAATCTTTACACTCGGAATTATTGCTGCGGGAGTCTCCTCACAGTTTCCCAATGTGACGTTGCTGCCATGGATGTTGGACGATTATAATCAGAGGAAACCCAATATGCGCCGCCCTTCATACAGGTTAATCGCATTGCTGATATCACTGTTGGGATTGATCGTGCCGATATTCGATGCCAAACCTATTGCAGTTATGATCATTTCACAGGCGTTTGGCGCACTGGTATTGCCGGTTACGGTGATGTGCTTTATCTACATTGGAAACAAGCGATCTCTAATGGGTGAACATAAACATTCAACATTGTTAAATATCGTATTGGTACTTATATTAATATTTGCCTTAATTATGAGTTATATGAGTTACCAGGGATTATACTCGGTGATCCGGACTCTTTGAATAAAACCAAAGTAATAAAATGAAACCAAACCTATTCTTAATCCTACTACTGATGATGCCATTTACGGCATATCCTCAAATTACCGGGACCGTTTTTGACAACTTGTCAATGACCAGTCAAATACTGGATGGCGAACGAAAATTTGCCATTTATCTGCCTCCTGATTATGAAAGTTCACAAAGAAGTTATCCGGTTTTGTATTTGCTGCACGGGGGCGGCGATGACCAAACCGGCTGGGTTCAGTTTGGCGAAGTACTTCATATAACCGATAAAGCCATAAATGAGGGAATAGCCACACCTATGATCATTGTGATGCCCGATGCCAATACCGGCAGGAGAGGGTATTTCAACGGGCCAAAAGGGGACTGGCGATACGAGGATTTCTTTTTCGATGAGTTCATGCCCCATGTAGAGAAAGCCTTTCGGATCAAAGGTGAAAAGCGTTACCGAGCGGTGGCTGGTTTGTCAATGGGAGGTGGAGGCTCGTTTATTTACGCACTGCACCGTCCGGATTTGTTCTCATCCGCTTGCCCTTTAAGTGCCAGTACCGGCCCTCTAACACAGGAAGCCACTGAGGCTTATATAAAGCGAAGAGGAGGAGAAATTGAGCTTACCAAGGCTGAGGTTCAAGCTTACTTTAAGCAATACAGTGCTCTTGAACAGGTTAAAAATATGCCTGAAGAGCAAAAGGACCAGGTTCGATGGTTTATTGATTGTGGCGATGATGATTTTTTATTCGAAGGAAACTCCTTAATACACATTGAAATGAGAAAGCGAGAGATACCACATGAATACCGGGTGCGTCAGGGAGGGCATAGCTGGAGCTATTGGAGAGAATCGTTGCCTGAAGTGCTCCGGTTCGTTTCTGAGGCTTTCCATCAACATTGACGGCTTTGCTTTAATTTGATTATCGACTAACTTATAGTACATTTTGCCATAATATGTACTACCTGGTATATGTCAGCTCGGCAGTAAAGCCATTCACCCCGCGAGGGCTTAAGAAGTTGTTGATCCATTGCAGGGATAATAACATTGAAAATGGAGTGACTGGAATTTTATTGTATTTGGAAGGCAAGTTCGTGCAGATTTTGGAGGGGAAACGCGAGGTGGTGAAAGATTTATATGAAAAAATCAAAAGGGATCGCCGGCACAAAGAGGTAAGCAGGATACTTGAAGGTCCCATGGTCTCGCGTAATTTCCCAAATTTTTCAATGGGGTTTTTTACTGTTGACAACAAAACTTTTGTCAAACTTTCCGGCTTCAAGGATATTAATGAGTTTTTCAGTTATCCTCATGTGGAATACCACGATCACCCGGCTATGATATTCCTGCGTAATTTCAAAGACCGGGAACTATCTGACGACGAGCATTCTACAGACTTGCTCTCGGAAGAAGAGAGTGAAAGTAATGGCAATGATTAATATTTGTTACAACACTAATTGCGGTTAATACCAGGTATTTT
>BQJT01000059.1 GCA_021604845.1 Cyclobacteriaceae bacterium | reverse complement strand
AAGCCCATAACTATTGAACCTGCAAAAAATGTTAATAATAAATCCATGTCCATTGACCAATTGAAAATCTCGGACCTTCCTGACAATTCCAGAAACCAGGGCATTAAAAATGCCATCCCAATCAAAGAAACTCCAAACGAAACAATGCTTAGAAACAGGGATTCGCAACAAAATCGAACCAACATCTGAAACGTGCTGGCTCCGGATATCTTCCTCACTCCCACTTCTTTATATTGATTTACCGATTGAGCAGTTGAAATATTGATAAAATTCAGCCCGCTGATAACTAATATCACCAGTGCAATAAGCCAAAGTACCTTGAGAATGGTGCTATTTCCATGGGGTCCTGGTTCGCCTAACCTGGATTGGCTTAGGTACAAAGCAGCTACTGGTTGGAGAGACATGGACACCGATGTATTATCGGGAGATTCGGGAACATACTTTTTAATGAATTCAGGCAGCTGATCTAGCAAGTGTTGTAGATCCGTTTTAGCAGATAATTTCAGGTAACTGTATAAAGGAAACCATCGCCAATTGGATTGAGCTGCAGCGCTAAAATTAGATAAAGGAATCACCATAGAAAACTGTAAATGCGAGTTCTCAGGAATATCGGCCATCATTCCAGTAACGGTAAATAACCTGGAATCAATAGTTAGCTGCCGGTTAATGGGGTTTGAATTTCCGAAGTACTTCTGGGCCATGGATTTTGACAATACCAATGACTGATTTTGGATTAAGCAACTTTCCGCATTCCCTTGCAATAATGGAAAATCGAAAAAATTGAAAAAATTGCTGTCAGCATAAATCAGTGATGTTTCATAGAAACGATGTTGATCAGTTGACACCAGCACTTGCTGGGCTGATTTGGCGGCCCTGACAAAAGACTCCACTTCTTCAAATTCACGGTCCAAAGCAGGCGCCATGGGGCCTGCCGAGAGGGCCAGAGCATGATGAGTAGTGGGGGATTTTTGATCGACCACTACTCGATACATCTGACCGATATCAGAGTGGAAATGATCAAATTTCTTTTCGCTATTAAAATAGAGCAAGATGAAAGCCGCCGATAACAATCCCAGGGATAAACTAATCACCTTGATCATTGAGGTACCTGCATACCTGAAGATATTTCTGAAAGCTATTCTAATGTAATGGAATATCATGTGACTTTTGTTTAAAGTAAAGCGCGCAAGAGCCCCGATATATATAGGGGTGTTGAGCCTGCCTGCCGGACAGGCAGCCATACGGATGTTGGAGCATTACACTTTCTGTATGCTGTTGCTGTTGCTCTTGCTGTATTCTGTCCATGAGTAATTGCTATTCATTTTTTAAAGTTTTTGCTGGATTAACCGTTGCCGCGCGAAAAGCCCGGTGACCGATGGTCAGCAGTCCCATTGCCAAGGAAAACACCAGAGCCCATATAAACGCACCCGCTCCTAAACTTATTCGATAAGAAAAGTAACTCAGCCATTGATACATAGCCCACCAGGCTACAGGCGCTGCAATTGCAAAAGCCACAATTATCTGGTTTGCAAATGATTTTGACAGGTGAAACAATAAATTAGAAATGGTAGCTCCCAGTACCTTCCTGATACTGATCTCTTTAACTCTTCTTTGTATAGTAAAGGATGCTAAACCAAACAATCCCAGGCAAGCAATAAAAACCGTCAGGCATGCTCCGATAGTAAACAGGTTTTGAGCACGTGCATCTGACTGATAGAATTTTTGTAATTGGTGATCAAGAAAATTCAGCTCGATAGCAGTTGTATTATCGAATTGTTCATGAACTCCTGTAATACCCGCAATAGCCCCGGTAAGGTCTTCCCCGGATAATTTTAGACTGAAATAATCAATGGCACGAATGGTATTTGACCAGGGGCCCACTACCAACGGAGCGATATCTTCATGTAATGACTGAAAATGAAAATCCTTTATTACTCCAATTATCTGAAATTCACCCGTTTGATTTATAGTGAGGTACTTTCCCACCGGGTCGATCAATTCCAGGGCACTTACTATCTTTTCGTTAATCATTATCTTAGTTGAGTCCTGCAACCGATCTCCGGAAAAGTTCTTTCCCTCTACAATATCCAGGTTGTATACACCGGTCATGTCCTCATCGAAACTCATAAAGTAAGTTTGGACCGAATCCTGTGGTTGCTGGTCAGTGCTTATAAAGATTTGTGTAATGTCTTTCCATTCACCCGGAACCCTGGAAGATGCGGCCACACTTTTTACCCCAGGTATGTTTTCAAATTCATATTTCATGGTCTCAAAGTTGCTGCGCACATTGCTGTTATTGATGTCCACCACGGCCATTAACTCATGATCAAATCCCAGGTTTAGTCCCCGGATAAAATTCATTTGACTGGAGGTTACTATGGTGGCAATGATCATGATTATAGACAGACTAAATTGAGTAATTACCAAACCCTGTCTGAGAAACAAACCGCTGGTTCTGGATGCTGCCGGACCTTTTACAATTTGGGATGGTTTTAGACGAGAAAGATAAATCGCCGGATATACGCCTGATAGAAACCCGATTACCAGCGCTATTATCAGTAACACAATAACCACCGATCCGAAGGTTTCGTAGGTGAAAAGAAACTGCTTGCCAGTGATTTGATTAAAATGGGGTAATAGTAATTTTACCAGACCCATAGAAATAATAAATGACATCAGCGATATTGCCATCGATTCAATAAAAAATTGGATCATCAATTGCCAGCGGTAAGCACCTGAAACTTTTCGAATTCCAATTTCCTTGGACCTCATACCGGATTGAGCTGTTGCCAGGTTGATATAGTTAAAACAGGCAATCAGCAAAAGAAAGACCGCAACGGCACCAAACAAATACATGTATCTGATCTCTCCTTTGAAAAATTCCGCACCAAACTCTACCGCAGCGGAGTTGAAATATATATCCTGAATATTCTGAAATTTCAAGTCGCTTCTGTTCGGCTGGTCAGCCCAAACCCTGGCAGCAAAAGCTTTGGATTTCTGCTGCAAAGAAGCAAGCTGGTCCGGCTGATTCAATACCAGGTAGCTGTAAGCACCATAGTCGCCCCAGTCCTGAAAGTAGCTAATAAAGTTACTGTCAGAAGGGTTTCCGTTGATTAAAAAGTCAAATTGCAAATGAGAGTTACCCGGTGGGTCTTTAACGATCCCGGTGATCGTGGCATCGTGGTAATTCTGCAGTTCCATTATTTTCCCAGACGGATTCTGGGTGCCGAAATACTTCTTGGCGGTACGCTCAGAAATTACCATGCTATTAGGGCTGACAAAAGCAGTAGATGGGTCGCCCTGAATAAACTCGAAATCAAAAACGTCGAAAAAATTTGATTCTACCAGGTAATAGTTTCGTTCATGAATGCGCTCTCCATTTATTTTCGTGTCAATATGTCCAACAGGCTGAAACAACCTGGTCGAAGTTGAAACCTCAGGATAATCCTTCTCCAAAGCCTTGGCAACCGGTGGAGCGGTTTGTCCGAAAAGTCTTGGTTGATCATCTGAGGTGTCAACTTCCAACACCCTGAAAATTCTGTCCGCCTTAGAATGAAAGCCATCAGATCCCATTTCGTGGTTTATGTATAGGTAAAGCAGGCCTGTACAAGTAATCCCTATGGCGAGACCCAGAATGTTGATCATGGAGAACATGGTTCGCTTCCAAAGGTTCCTCCAGGCAATAAGAATGTGATTTCGTATCATGGGCTCGGTTCGTGTTTAATTTGCAAGCAAGAGCCCCGACATATATCGGGGTGTTGAGCATACAGGTGTTGGCACATTAAGGCTGTTGCTGTATGCTGTTGCTGTATGCTCTGTCGCTGTATGCTGTTGCTTTGTTGAGCATTAGGCATTAAGCACTCCTAACAGAAAGCCAATAAGCATGCCAGAGCGAAAATAGCCCGCTTTGGGCCGGTTATCGTCTGCTAACGTACGCTGGCGTACTCTTTTGCACGGAAACGGGCAAGAAAGCATGGAGCATGGAGCGTGGAGCATAGAGCATGGAGCATAGAGCATGGAGCATGGAGCATGGAGCATGGAGCATGGAGCATGGAGCATAGAGCATGGAGCATGGAGCATTCGCTGCACATCGGTCCCATACCAATTGTACATTCTTCATTGTTAATTGTTAATTGCCAATGTTTATTCAGAACGCAAGGCATCCACCGGATTGGCCAAACCAGCTTTAATTGCCTGATAACTCACCGTAAGCAAAGCAATAATCACAGAAACCAGTCCTGCAGCCAGGAAAATCCAGGGCTTTAGATCTATTTTGTAATAGAAATCATTGAGCCAACCATTCATCAGGTACCAGGCAAAAGGAGATGCCAGTAGCAATGCCAATATCACCAGGGGCAGAAAGTCTTTTGAAATTAACCCTACTACCTGCGACAGGCTGGCGCCCAATACTTTTCTAACTCCTATTTCTTTGGCTCTTCTTTCCGCGGTAAAAGAGGCCAGGCCAAAAAGCCCCAGGCAGGAAATAAGAATCACCATCACGGTAAAGTAATTAGCTAACCGCCCAATCAATAATTCACTTTTATAGACTCTTTCGAAGTCGTCGTCCAGGAAGGAGTACTCGAAGGGGTAATCAGGAACAAATTTTTTATACACTGTTTGCAGACTGGCTAGTGCCTCCTGTGTCTTACCTGGCTGTGTCTTTACCATGGCATAGCTGGTGTTTTCAGGCCATAAAAGAATAATGAAAGGATCGATCTTTTCGTGCATGCTGTTGTAATGGAAGTCTTTGACTACTCCAATAATCTCCCCTTTACGACCCCAGAAATCTAAACTCTTCCCCAATGGATCATCCAGTCCCATCATCTCTACTGCAGTTTCATTTAGAATATAATTTAGTGTATCCAGACTAATTTCACGAGAAAAGTCTCTTCCGGAAACCAGTTCCATGTCCATAGTTTTAATGAAGTCATGACCGGTCCACATAAATCTAAATCCCAGGTTTTCTCCTTCCTTCATGCCCTCCCAAATAGGGTCATGGGTGGTACTATAAACTTCTGAAGGTCGGCCATTGGTAAAAGTTACCTGTTGAATCCCGGGAAGATTCATAAGCTCATTTGAAAAAGGCTCCTGGTTGAGGGTTATGTCAGAACTGGCACTTAGGAAAATGATATTCTCCCGATCCATACCAAGATTCTTGTTTTTGATATAATGGATCTGGTAATAAATCACCACGGTGGCAATAACCAAAGCCACTGAAAGTGTAAACTGAAACACCACCAGCACCTTTCTAAAAAGTGCTTCTTTAAAATTTTTAGTCAGTTGCCCTTTTAGTGTGCGTACCGGTTGAAAGGCCGACAGAAAAAAAGCCGGGTAACTCCCGGATATTGATCCGGTGATTAATGCCAGCGCTAATACTGAGCCCACAAATCTAATATCCAGTAAGGTAATCTCCAGTACCTTTCCCGTTAGCTGGTTGAAACTTGGAATTAACAATTTGGCCAGTAGCACGGCAACAGTGGCCGATATCATGGAAAGCAAAATAGCCTCCGTCATAAATTGTGAAACCAGACTGCTCCTATTCGCGCCAATCACTTTTCTAACTCCTACCTCCCTGGTACGAATACCAGCCCTGGCGGTAGCGAGATTCATAAAATTAATGCAGGCAATCAACAGTATAAATATGCCCACCCAGGTGAATAATTGCACATAGGTAATTCTTCCCGCCGGAACCCTACCTGGTTTAATGTCACCATAGAGATATCGGTCCTGAAACGATTGTAAGAACAGTTTGCTGGTATTGATCCCATGGTGTTGGGTAAAGAATGGCTCAACTTTTTGATCAACTGCCGCCAATGAAGCTTGAGCGTTTAACTGGATGATGGTGATGAAGCTACTGGAGCCCCAATTTTCAGCCCATTCATTAGCCTCAAGAAATTTTTCGAACGGAATAATGTAGTCGAACTGCAGCGATGAATTTCCAGGAGTATCTTCCAATACACCCGTAACCTGTAAGCCAAACGTATTGAATCCGTCGCTGATGGTAATGGCTTTGCCTATCGGGTCTTCTTGATGAAAGTACCGGGAAGCCATCGACTCACTCAATACGATGTTGTTGGGATTGGAAAGTGCACTTCCTGCTGATCCCTCTACTAATTTAAAAGAAAGCAATGAAAGCAACTCAGGGTCGGCAAAAATTCCATTTTCCATTCCTTCCTGCTGGTCCTTGTACATAACCGCCAAAGGTTGTGGATAGGTCATCCTGAATATTGCTTCAATCTCCGGAATCTCCTCCTTTAGCGCCGGTCCCATAGGACCTGGTGTGTTGTTGCCATATATAAGCTTGCCCTGGTTATCTGTACTCTCCTGGATCACCGTATACAGATGAGCTCCTTTTTCATGAAACTGGTCCATGCCCCGTTCGTCCTCAACCCACTGGAAGATCAATATCGCAGTAGCCAGTCCCACGGTCAATCCACCTATATTAATTAAAGTGTAAAACTTGTGTTTTTTGAAGCCCCTGAGAGCAATGAGGATATGGTTCTTAAGCACGTGATTGGGTTTTGAGTTTTTAATTTTTAGTGTTGAGTTGAAATAATGAGCAACAGCAACAGTGTGAATCCTGCCTGCAGCAAGCCAGGCAAACAGGAGACATTTTTACTAAATATGCTGTATGCTCTTGCTCCATGCTGTGTACCTGTATTATTCATACTTCAGCGCCTGGACCGGATTCGATCTTGTTGCTCGTATTACGTGATAACTGATGGTAACTAGAGCGATTACCAGGGCTATCATCCCTCCCGTCACAAAAATCAAAGGATTGATATCAATACGATAAGCAAAGTTCGTCAACCAATTCTTCAAGAACAGAACTGCCAATGGGGTTGAAAAAACCAAAGAAATCAACACCATGCGGGCAAAATTACGTGAAAGCAAAGTCATCAATCCAAAAGTAGATGCTCCCAGCACCTTCCTAATACCGACCTCTTTTATGCGTCGTTCAATGGATATTGATGCCAGGCCAAAAAGGCCCAGGCATCCAATGAAAATGGACAACACAGTCATGATCGTTATCACATATCCCATCTGTTGGTCCGTTTTATAAAGTTGCTGAAAATGATCATCCAAAAACTCGTAATTAAAAGGGTAATCGGTTACAAACTGACCGTAGACCTCCTCCAGGTCGGATAACGATTGTGCCAGGTTAGATCCATTCAATTTTACCGACATTTCACTATAACCCCATTCAGTATGTACTACCATAGAAAGTGTATTTACCTTATAGTGAAGGGAATTGAAGTTAAAATCCTCTGTCACTCCAATAATGGTTCCCAGAGAATCATCCGGATACCATGCATGACCTGCGGGCTGACCAATTGGATCTTCGAAAGCCAGTTCCTTAGCCAGGGACTCATTAATAATAAATGCCAGTCCATCATCGGAAGCATAATCTTTGGAGAAACTGCGCCCTTCCAGCAGTTTAATGCCATAGACATCCAAATAATCATGATCAACGAATACATTGGAAGGAGTTATAACTTCAGTCTCGCTGCTATCCTTTCTTACTTTGAACCCCCACTGATGAAAATTATTCCCGATCCTCTGGCCGGAGGCAGTTACACCCAATACGTTTGCCTTTGTCAGAAGCGCCTGCTTCATTTCCTGATAGTTTTCCCGGGCTTCCTCATTAAGGCTTACCAGAACAATGTGGTCTTTGGTGAACCCAATATCTTTATCCTTAAGAAAATTCAATTGCTGTAATACCACCAGGGTGCTTATAATCATAGCAAGGGCCAGACTAAACTGAATTACAACCATTGAATTTCCAAGAATGGAATTTTTTTCGAATGCTTTGATCCCTTTTAGCACCGCAATAGGTTTAAATGAGGAAAGAAACAGGGAGGGGTACAAACCAGCTAAAACACCCAGAATTACCGTTGTAACCAGCAGAATAGCTATAAATAAAGGCTCCTGCAGAATAGTGTTTAGTGAAAGCTGTCGATCGATCAATTGATTGAGCCATGGCAGGGCTACTAATGTCAATAAAAAGCTCAAAGCCATAGCAATTACCGCCAATAAAATAGATTCGATAATGAACTGGTTGAAAAGTTGCCCCTTCATTGCACCATTGGTTTTTCTTACTCCTATTTCTTTGGCGCGGTTTCCTGCTCTGGCAACTGTCAAATTCATAAAGTTGAAACTGGCAATTATGATAATGAAGATGCCCACCAATAGAAATACGTCTATGTAGGTTCCATTAAATTTTCTATAATTATTGTAGTCATGCTCTATATCAATGGACCCAAGATGCACTGCATCAAGCGGTTGCAAAAACAATTTGTAGGCATCATTAATTTCCTGATCTCCGGTATGCTTAATAAGGTATTCCGGATATCGCTTAGCCATTTCGGCCAGGTTGGCGTTTGGGTTAAGCACGAAATAGGTGTTTAGATAATTGCTTCCAAACTGGGAGTCAAAATCATCCATGTCGCGGTCAGTTGTTGCGGTCCTGATATTTACCAATACCTTGAATTTGAGATGACTGTTTTCAGGCACGTTCTTCATCACTCCCCCCACCACACATGGGTCACCATTTAGGGTAAAGCTTCTACCAACCACATTTATATGGTCAAACAGCATCATCGCAACGCCTTCTGACAAAACCGCATCGAATGGCCTGTCGATAACTGTTGATGGGTCGCCATAGATCATTTCATAGTTGAAAACTTCCAAAAAGCTGCTATCGACACCAGCTATGTCATCAACTAAAACTTTGCTATCACCAGCTTCCAGTAACCGCTCTCCAAGATTCCAGAATCTGGTAAAGCTCTCAATTTCTTCAAACTCCTCGGTCATAGTTGGCCCCATTCCAGGCATACTCAGTGCTACTTTTTGAGTATTGGTCCCTTCGAAACTCTGCACTTCGCATAAACGATAAATGCGCTGCTCCTGCTGATGAAAAGAATCAAAAGACAATTCATCAGTCACAAAAAGAAAAATGGTCAGGCATGCGGTTAATCCGATGGACAAACTGAATATGTTAATAGCAGAAATGCCTTTATGTTTTTGGAGATTCCTCCAGGCGATTTTCAGGTAGTTTCTAAGCACCCTCCGTTGGTTTTGAGTTTTTAATTTTTAGTTTTTAGTTGCATTGGGAAATTCATATTTTCTTATTCATAATTCAGAATTGATTTACTCATGTTTTAAGGAATTAACCGGATTGGAGTTCGAAATTCTTAATGTCTGAGGAGCTATTGCCAGTAAACCCAGAACAAATAAAAGGAGCGAACCAATAAATATCGTCCCCAACCCTAAGTTCACTTTGTTTACCAGGAAATTCAACCAGAGGTTGTTAACGTAAAAACTAATTGGAGCTGCAATTAAAATCGCTATTGCCAACAACTTCAAATATTCCTTTGATAGCAAGTAAGTTAATCCAAACCCATTGGCACCCAGCACCTTCCTTATTCCAACTTCTTTGGTACGCCGCTCGGTGGTATAAATAGATATTCCTATTAAACCCAGACAAGCAATGGTAATAGCCAAAAATGCAAAAAAGCCTATCACAGAAACCAGGTCCAGAATGCCCCGATTGTAATTGGCAAGTTTGTCCTGGTAAAATTCGTATTTCAAGGGATGGAGTGGATCTACCGTTTTCCACTTGTCCTCAAGCAGAGAAATCAACGCATCTCTATTGTCGGCCTGAATTTTCAAACTGGCAAAGTTGAATTTTTCTGGCTCATTTCTTAAGACTATCGGACCAGTAGCTTTTTTCGAGAATAACAGGAAAACAGTAAAGTCCTCTACCACACCCACTACTTCCAGGTCTCTTCCCTGTGAAGTAAATACTTCTCCTATGATGTCGTCAGGGCGTTCAAATCCCAATACATCAACAGCTTCCTGGTTAACTAAGATATAGGACGACGGACCCATGTCAATATCTGGCAGATTACGGCCAGCCACCAAATTTATCTCCATCACCTCTAGAAATTTTTCATCCACTTGCAGGTCAATGGCCTGAATTGAATCATCCGAGTCCACTTTCTTCAAAATTGTGTTATCGTTTCTGCCTGTTCCGGGAAGATAAGCACTTCCGGCAATACTATGAACCCCTGAAACATCACCCAGGGCGTTTTCAACAAGCTGGTAATCATTGCTTTGTAAATTTATGTTTATTACCTGACTGGCATTGAAACCATATTCATATTTCATGTAGTATTCAAACTGATTATAAACCACAATAGCGGTGATTATAAAAAACAGTGAAACCACAAACTGGGTAACAGTCAGGACTTTTCTGATGCTCAATCTGCCAAGTCCGAGGGTTTGCAGACTTCCCAGAGTACGAGCCGGACTAAATCCTGACAAATGCATCGCTGGAAAAATTCCGGCAGATAGTCCAACAATTAAGGCAATGAATAAGAACGACAGGTAGACCAGGACATTTGCACTCAAGTCAAACCTGAGATATTGGTTTACCCACAAATTGAGAAAAGCAGATTTCACAAAATACAAAAAGCAAGTTCCCAGAATTAAAGCCAGTATAGCCACCAGTAGCGATTCACTGAGAAATTGGAATATTAAATCCTTTCTTTTTGCCCCGTTTACTTTCCTTACTCCAATTTCCTTTAATCTTGTTACCGCCCTTGCTATTGATAAATTCGTATAGTTGATGCAAGCCGAAACCAAAACGACTAACGCCAGTAGGAAAAGAATGTAATACACGAACTTTGGCAATGCTTTGGCTGGGTCATTACCAAGCATTGGGCCTGGAGTTATTTCTGTTAATGCTTGTGGAATCAGGCTCCATTTTTCTCTGGTGCTATTGGCTTGCTGTTTGGAAGGAGCTAATTGATCAAGGAGAACCGTTAGGTCATCTTTGCTGGCATTTTCTTCCAGTAAAACATAAGTATAGCACCTGGAGTAGTCCTGCCAATCCTCCGAAGAATCACGAATCTTATTTTCTTTATATAAATGTTCTAAGGACGAAACGGAGACCAGAACATCGAATTCAAGATGCGACTTATAATCGCCCCTGGAGATTACTCCAGTAATCTTGTAGGAACCCCAATCCACTGGAGGATTACCTTCATCCGTAAAAATGTCTATTCCCCTGTCTGAAAAATCAATGGTCTTACCAATTGGGTCCTCATCCTTAAACAACTGGCGGGCAATCTCACTGGTGATTACCATCGAGTTTGGTAATTCCAAGGCAGTATTGGGGTCA
This sequence comes from Cyclobacteriaceae bacterium, assembly GCA_021604845.1. Taxonomy (GTDB): domain Bacteria; phylum Bacteroidota; class Bacteroidia; order Cytophagales; family Cyclobacteriaceae; genus SZUA-3. The sequence continues at coordinate 11,903 of BQJT01000059.1, read as the reverse complement.
CCCTTTGTTAGCTCAAAACTAAATGTTTTAAAGAATCCAGGGTCAGCAAAGTACCCACGCACCTCGGCGAAATTCTGATTATAAAATGCATCACCCCCAAAACCTTTGACCAATTGGGTAGACTCCTCTATTACCGGGTAATCTGTCCTAAGAGCTAATGCCAGTGGAACAGGACCTGTAGCATAGGGGTTCCGATTTCCCGGATCGGTCAGTATCCTGTAGACTCTCTCTTTATTAGTGTGGAACTGATCGTAGCTTTTCTGATCTGCCAGCATCAGGATAATTAGCAAACAAATCGACATGGATACTGCCAGGCCGAAAATATTTATGAATGAAAACACCTTGTACTTAAGGATATTACGAAGTGCGACCTTGCAGTAATTCTTAAACATCTCTTTTTAGTTTTTAGTGTTTAGTGGAGCATGGAGCATGGAAATTGTTAATTGTTAATTGTTAATTGTTCATTGTTAATTGTTCATTGTCATTCAGAACGCAAGGAATTAACCGGATTGGTTAAAGCTGCTTTTCCGGTTTGGTAGGCTACAGTTGCCCAGGCTATAAGTAGTGTAGTCAGTCCTGATAGCAAAAATGCTCCCAATCCCAGTGTTACCTGATAAGCAAAACCCTCAAGCCAGTTTCGTATGATTATCCAGGCCAGCGGTGAGGCTATTAGCAATGCCAAAACCACTAAAAAGGTGAATTCACGTGAAAGCAACAGCACAACATTTGAACTACTGGCTCCCAGTACTTTTCTAATACCCACCTCCTTCTTCCTGCGCTCGGCAGTAAAGGATGCCATTCCCACTAATCCCAGGCAGGCAATAAATATGGCCAGCGAGGCAAATACCGCAAATATTTTACCCTGCCTTTCCTCGTCTTTATATAGTTGGTCGTAACTTTCATCTACAAACGTATATTCGAATGGCTGTTCAGGGTTGAACTGTTTCCATTTGTCTTCTATGAATTGGATGGTTTCTGCAGTTTGTTCCGGAGTAATTCGTACCACATAGTTCCAAGCCATATACGGTGCTATAAAGTATACTGTTGGAACGATTTCTTCTTTTAAAGATTCGAAGTGAAAATCTTTTAATACCCCAATTACTTTCCCATCTCTGGGAACCCATTGGCCGGCGTCCCAGTCGGTAATCTCGGAACTTCCAAATGTTTTATCAATGGCCGATTCATTGGTCCATCCGATTTCCCTTACCGCTGCTTCGTTAATAATAAATGCGTTGCTGGCATCTGATGGAAAATCCCTGGAAAAACTGCGTCCGGCAGCCAGTTCAAAGCCCATGGTTTCTAAAAAATCGTAATCCGTCCAGACTGTCTGCATGCCGCGCTGTTGATCCTCCGGTATACCTTCCGGCCGGGTCCCAAGATTGCTGCTCAAAGATCCTGGAGGCACCCTTGACGAAGCAGCGGCATTTACAATGTTTGAGTTAGTCAGCAGTTCGTTTTGGAACTGATCATACTTTTCCCTCATACTGAGTGAAGTCCCACCCAACCGAACCAGGTGCTCCTTGTCAAATCCCAAGTTCATGCTCCGGCAATAATCCAGTTGCTGGTAAACAACACTGGTAATAATCAGCAGTAAAATAGAAGTTGCAAACTGGAAAGTAACCAGCATTTTTCGCAGGCCGGCTCCTTTAAATCCCATTTTAAGTTTTCCTGATAAAATATTGACCGGCTTAAAACCAGAAATTAGTAACGCAGGGTAGCTGCCTGCTGCCAGTCCGACAAACAGTGTTACTACTAGCATAACTAACAGCATAGGGAGGTCCTTAAAAATTGGCCAGGTAATATCCCGATCAGCCAATTCGCTAAAGTATGGTAAACAAATCTTTGCCAGAATCACCGCCAGTACCAGGCAAATAACTGCCAGTATGGTGCTCTCACTTAAAAATTGGCCTATGATCTGTGATCGCTCTGCCCCTACCACCTTTCTCAGTCCGACTTCTTTTGCTCTCAAACTGGACCTTGCTGTTGCCAGGTTAATGAAATTAATGCAGGCAATCAGCAGGATGAACAAGGCGATAAAAGAAAATGCAATCACGTAGGTTCTATCTCCACCAGCTTGAAAGCCTTCAAAATCTTTTGAATCCAAATAAACATCCGTAAGCGGGTGCATGTTGATTACCGGCGAGAAGTCCGCCCAGTCCTTGAGCTTGGTATCAGTAAATTCGGCCAACCTGGGAAGAAAGTCTTCTGCATCTTTACCTTCAGGTACCTTAACCACTGTCCAGACGTAACCTTCTCCCCAGTTTTCCCGCACGATCCTGGAGAACGCCTGTGGTGCACAATTCATGGACACCAGAATATCACACCTGAACTGGGATTGCTCCGGAATTTCTTCCATAATCCCGGTGACTGCGAAATCAAAATCCCTGATCCTAACAGTTTTACCTAAAGCATTTACTTCACCGAAATATTTTTGGGCAGTTTTAGGGGTAATTACTACCGAATAGGGGTCATCCAGCGCTGTCTGGGGATTACCTTGTATCAGGGGAAAAGTAAAAGTTTGAAACACCCCGGGATCAACAAAAGCCAGCCGCTCTTCAATATAAATCTGATCGGCGATCTCTACTGATTCTCCACCCCGTGGAGCAATACGTATGATCTGCTCAAAATCTGGGAAATCTACCGCCAGTTCATCTGCCAGTCGATAGGGACCGATCACCCGTTTTACCTGATCACCGGTTTGGGGGTTGGTAGTTTGTATATTTAGCAGGTATAGCTGGTCCTTGTGTTGATGAAATTTATCATAACTCAGTTCAGACTTAACATATAGCATGATCAGAATCAAACAAGCCATGCCGATGGCCAAACCCAGAATATTAATGGCAGAATGACCTTTATAACGCCAAAGATTGCGAAGGGCAGATTTTAGATAGTTTTTAAGCAAGTTTTTAGAGTTTTTAGGGTTGAGTTTTTAGTTTTTAGTTAAGTATGGAGTTATTCATAATTCATAACCCATAGTTTATTAACTCATAACTCATTCTGTGCAAAGCGCTAAACATGAAACTGTTCCTTAACATTCTCAGAGACCACCCTGCCATCCAATAGGCGGATAATTCGATGTGCATAATTCGCATCATAAGGTGAGTGAGTAACCATCACAATGGTGGTACCTTCGCGATTCAACTCTGCTAACAGATTCATTACTTCGTCGCCATTAGCCGAATCCAGGTTACCGGTAGGCTCATCCGCAAGAATCAGCTTGGGGCTGGCCACTACTGCTCTTGCTATTGCCACACGCTGTTGCTGTCCACCGGATAACTGTTGTGGAAAATGATTGCGGCGGTTCATAATGTTCATTCGCTTAAGCACCGTTTCGGTCATTTCCTTGCGTTGCTTTCCGGGAATTTTCAAGTACAACAAGGGTAGCTCCACATTCTCAAAAACCGTGAGCTCGTCGATCAGGTTAAAGCTTTGAAACACAAAGCCGATGGCACCTTTTCGCAATTTGCTTCGCTGGCTTTCAGTATAGCCCGCCACTTCATAATCAAGGAAATGATACTCTCCTCCATTGGGATTGTCCAATAGGCCCAAAATGTTTAACAAGGTGGATTTTCCGCAACCGGAAGGACCCATTATTGCCACGAATTCTCCTGATTTTATCTCGATGTTAACCGCATCAAGAGCCGTGGTTTCTACCTCTTCGGTAGTGTATACTTTGTTTAATTTGACAGTTTTAATCACCCTATACGAATTTTTAGTTTTTAATTTTTAGTTTTTAGTTGAGTGTGGAGCATTGAGTAGGGAGTATAGTTTAGCCTGCTAACAGCAACCAAATACATATAACTTGTAACCTGCGACTTGAAACCTGCAACCAACTCATCACTCATAATTCATAACTCATAACTCATCACTTCAATACAAGTATCTCATTGTCTCCAAAATTATCATAGCTCGAGGTTATTACGTTATCCCCTGGTTTCAACCCTTCAAGCACTTCATAGTGTAAACTATTTTTGCGGCCTAGCTTAATGTCACGCTTGGTTGCCTGGCTGCCCGATTCATCTACAATAAACACCCAGTTCCCCCCGGTTGACTGAAAGAAACCACCGGTAGCCAGCAATAATGCCTGTCCTGGATTACCCAATTCAACGCGAATGCGCAACGACTGGCCTCTTTTTATCCCTTCAGGTGTTTGGTCAAGAAATTCCATATCCACTTCAAAATTTCCATTGGTTATGGATGGGTAAACCTTGGTAATTTCCAGCTTATAAATTTCGCCGGCCTGGCTTTCATAAGATGCCACCTGTCCTACACTTATCCTGGGTAAATACAACTCATCAATAGCCACTCTTAATTTAAAATCATTGACGATGTCGATCTGCCCTAAACGCTCACCCTGCTGAACCGATTCTCCTATTTCCATTTGCTCGGAAGCATATTGTCCGTCTTTAGGGGCTTTTATTACCAGATTGTTAAGGATCATGCTTACCGCCTCCAGACTCTTCCACATTCGGGCTTCCGAGTCGTTTAACTGCTTTAACTGAACTGACTTCAACTGCAGTTCCTGTTTATAAGCATCGGCTACAATGACCCGTCTTTTTGAATTATAATCGAATCGTTCCTTGGCTTCTTCGTATTCTTTTCTTGATATCACCTGTTCTTCATACAACTCCTTTTGTCTCTTGTACTCTGGTGTTGCCAACTGAAGCTGATAATCCACTTCGGCCAGCTCCTTCTCTAAGTTCTGGGTATTCTGGTCCAGCAACAATCGTGAAGTTCTGAGATTGTTTATTTGCTCATAGAGCTGTGCTTCCCTGTTTAATACTTCCAACTGCAGGCTGGAATTAGTAAGCGTGATCAATGCATCACCCTTCTTTACCATGGTTCCGGTTTCCATATTAAGTTCCTGGACGATGCCTCCTTCAATAGCGTCCAGATAGTAGGTTTCAATAGGTTGAACAATACCGGTTTCCGGAATCCACTCTTGAAAGTCTCCCTGTTCGACCTCATACACGGTAATCTTCTCCAGCTCAACATTGAGCTTTGAACGGTGATCTGCAAAAATTAAACTATACAGAATGAGCAACGTAAGTACTGCACCACCCCCCCAGGCTAACACCTTTTTGGTGGTCCACGTTTTCTTCTTCAACTGACGATCCATTCCCATGTTTGCAAGATTAACTGATCACTATAGGCCAACAAGTATGCCAAATCGGTATACTGGCAAATTAGGGGTTATTTGTGTATTTATTTGTTCGGTTTCGTGCTATTTTGTTCGCAGGCGTACGGATTGTATCAGCAATTCCCTGCTTCAGGCATGCTATACATCAGGTATAATATTTGTAAAATTAGATCTTACATCTTACATCTTAGATCTTACATTAAGTAGTTCTTCACATTTATGAACCAATCGAGGCAAGGTAAAATACTGGTAGTAGACGATGATTTGGACGTTCTGTCCGCCGCCAAGCTGTATTTAAAAAGGCATTTCGGCTTAGTTGAAACAGTAAGTACCCCAGATGCTATCCCGGACCTGTTAAGGGATAACAGTTATGATGTAATACTGCTGGATATGAATTTTACCAAGGACGTCAGTAGTGGTAAAGAAGGGTTTTTCTGGTTGGACAAAATATTGGGAATTGATCCATCGGCGGTAGTGGTAATGATCACCGCCTATGGTGATGTGGAACTTGCAGTTAAAGCCATTAAGGAAGGTGCTACTGATTTCACAGTAAAGCCATGGGAGAATAAAAAACTGCAGGCAACTATTTTGTCGGCAATGAAATTAAGGGAATCCCGGCTGGAGTCTGATAAACTTCGGTCCTGGCAACGGCAGGTTAGTGCGGATATTGATAATAAGTACCAGGACATCATTGGCCAAAGTGAGCCCATGCTGAAACTGTACCAATCCATTCAGCAAGTGGCCAAAACTGATGCCAATGTGTTAATCCTTGGAGAGAACGGCACCGGGAAAGAACTGATTGCACGTGCCATCCACAGAAACTCCAAAAGATCTACCGATGTATTTGTGAACGTAGATCTGGGGGCTTTAAGCGAAACGCTCTTCGAAAGTGAATTATTCGGCCACGTGAAAGGTGCGTTTACCGATGCCAGGGAAGATCGACCCGGGCGTTTCGAAATTTCTTCCGGCGGCACAATATTCCTTGACGAAATAGGCAACTTGTCCCTGACTATGCAGGCTAAATTATTGACAGTACTTCAGAACAAAGAAGTTATACGACTGGGGTCCAATAAAATAATACCGGTGGATGTAAGGCAGATATTCGCCACCAATATGAACCTTCACCGAATGATTGAAGACCAGACATTCAGGCAGGATCTGCTCTATCGAATCAATACCATAGAAATACAGGTTCCCCCATTAAGGGAGCGGAAAGAAGATATACCACTGTTGGCAGAGTATTTTCTACAACACTATGTGAAAAAATACCAGAAGAAGATCAGGTCACTCAGTGAACCTGCCCTCAAACGCATGCAAAAATATCATTGGCCTGGAAATGTGAGGGAGTTACAGCATGTAATGGAGCGTGCAGTAATTATGAATAAAGGGTTGACACTCAATGCGGAGGATCTGTTTATTAATACCAGAAAAAATGCAGAAACAGATGCAGAAGATGGATTGGTGATATCCAATTTCAACCTGGAGCACGTGGAAAGATTAGTCATACAGAGAATTCTAAAAAAATACCACGGGAGCGTTACTCAATCAGCCAATGAATTGGGACTAACCCGAACTTCCCTCTACCGAAGAATGGAAAAGTATGACCTATAAAAACTTCCGCATCCAGATTGTTCTTAGGGCACTGGTATTGGCTGCCGCCGCAGCGTGCACTTTTTACTTCTTTCTGGAAGGTGAATGGATGGCGGTTACACTTATGGTGATTATTATAATATCCACCATATACGGAATGGTCCATTTTACAGAGTCCACCAACCGGAAACTTACCTTTTTTCTGGAATCTATTGAGAACTCCGATTTTACCGTCAAGTTCAGCCGGGACAACAAGTACGGCCGTGGATTCCAGAAGTTAAATCTGGCGTTTAACCGGGTACTCGGTGCCTTCAGGGAAGTTAGGGCAGAAAAAGAAGCCCATCTGCAATACTTGCACACTGTGGTTCAGTACGTTAGCATTGGACTGATTTCATTTGACCCGGAAGGAAAGGTTGGGCTGATTAACAATGCGGCAGTGAAACTACTTGGCATCGGATATATCCGTAATATTTCTGAGTTAAAAGCACAACATGGAGAATTACTTGAAATTCTGAATGGTATGAAGCCAGGTCAAAACAGACTGTTAAAACGGTCTTTGGGAAACCGGGATTTTCAAATATCTATCAACGCAACCGAGTTGCGATTAAGAGGAACCGCATTTAAGCTGGTTTCACTGACCAATATCCAGTCAGAACTTCAGCAAACTGAAGTCGAAGCCTGGCAAAATTTGGCCAAAGTATTAAGGCATGAGATCATGAATTCTATTACCCCAATTGTCTCTCATGTGGAAACTTTAAACGAAATGATTGGTGATAGCTTATCCTGGACTCCGGATAAACAATTCCTCACCCCGGAAACTACCAAGGACCTTACAAATGCCCTGGGAACCATTGAAAAAAGAAGTAAGGGATTGTTGCATTTCGTAGACGCATATAGGAGTTTCAGTGAGATCCCAACGCCAGCATTCAAAATTATTTCTGTAGGTAACCTTTTTGAACGGCTCATTGAGTTATATCAGGGAGAAATCAAAAAAAGGAACATATCCACCACTGTGACGGTTGACCCGCAAAACCTTGAAATAAATGCCGATCAGGAATTGATCGATACGGTACTGATTAACTTATTCAAAAATGCGTTACAGGCTGTACAGGATAAGAACGACGCGGTAATTTCTTTAATCGCTACCATGGATGAACGCTCAAGAGTTATTTTTCGGGTAGAAGACAATGGTTCAGGAATTATTCCCGAAGCTCAGGAAAAGATTTTCATTCCTTTCTTTACCACTAAAGAAAACGGCTCCGGTATTGGGCTTAGTCTGTCAAGACAAATTATGCAAATGCATCATGGAAATTTGTCTGTAGATTCACAACCCGGCCGCACGGTTTTCATCATGCAATTTTGAAGAAATTACATACTCGTACGGTGCTGACTAAGCACCTCCGAAATCGGTAATTTGAGTGAAAGCGCCTGGCGACTTATGAATGCTGCTGAAGCCAGGTTCAACTTAGAGTTCGAAAAGCATAAAAAAAACCACGCCGTGGCGTGGTTTCTAATTTCCGGGTTTACTTGTGGTCTAACGTACTACTTCTACTTTAACGGCGTTTAGACCTTTTTTTCCTTGTTCTACTTCGTACTGCACCTGGTCATTTTCACGAATTTCGTCGATTAGACCACTGGAGTGTACAAAGATATCTTGACCTTCGTTTTCGGGTACGATAAACCCAAATCCTTTAGAATAATTAAAGAATTTTACTGTTCCTTTTTCCATGGTATTAAATAATAATAATAAATGATAAGCGGTAAAGTTAAAAAAATTACCGGTAAATAGTGAAGTTCATAGCGTTTCTTTTGGTTCACTTTAGGGCTACGGGTGATGGCTACAGCCATTATGCACTTCATTGTCTGGCCAAATACACATTTTTATCGACCCTTGTATATTGCAATTATAAGAAGATGTTGTTACGGGTTTGGCTTATATTAATACAATTATCCAGGTAAATTAACTGCTGTAAATCCTGAGCAACAGCTTTCAGGCCGATCCGAATTAGGATTACTTAAAGAGAAATCCTCTGGGGCCGATACCGGTAGCAAACTCATCCAGTTTTGCACCCTGGGCGTTATAACGGAATCCGGTACCTGTAGATTGAAAAGCATTCGAATCGCCCAGGTATACTTCATTAGTTTCAGAGTTTACACCAATACCGTACAAGGCAAATCCATTTTCTACAAACGGGCTTACTTCCTGGGTACTTAAATCAACCTGATAAACCGTTGTCAGACCAGTGAAGGAATCATTCGATCCTCCCAAATAGTAAATTACCTCCCCGGTTCCATCAATTGCCATTTTTTCATTAAACCCCCCGGTGGTAAGACCTGTAATAGTACTTACTACCGACATAGTTACGGGGTCAATTTCCACCAGCGATCCACTGGTACATATAACCCAAATCATACCAAAACTGTCAACCACCATTTCACTGGGTCCTGCAGGAACCTGTATTTCTTCCAATGAACTGTCTTCAGTATCCAGTACCGCTACTGCCGCGCCGCCCTCCAGAGCAATGAATATTTTTTCATCAAAAGCCAGTAATCCCTGAGGTCGCGAACCCAGTAAAACTGAATCAGTTACTTCCTGAGTGTTTAGGTCAATTAAGGCGATAAAGGAGTCGGGATCATCTGAAAAAGCGGTGTTAATATCACCCCAATTCGATACGTACCCAATATCATCAACCGCGGCAAAATCAATCGGATTATCCAACCCCTGATTGATGGAAATCTCAAGTTCCAACTGGTTATTTAACACATCCAGGGCATCGGGGGCATTGGTTACCAGATAAGTCTTTTGCTGATGGATCACTGCTTGCTGAACCGTAGCATTCACCTGGTAAACTCCGTTATCGGCGGTCTGCTGCCTCAGATCATAAACATCCAGCGTACCATTTGCTGAAAAGAAGTTCCCTTCATTCAAAACCACCACCTGGGTATAATCCAGAGCGGTTACCTGGATGTCCAATTCTGATGCGGCGGTTTGTCCCAATTCATCCAGCACCTCGAACTCCAGGATCGATGAAGTATTTTCGGTACCTCCTGCGGTAAATTCGAATATCGCGCTTCCCACAGTAGTGTGTTCGCCACTTAGACCGGTCTTCTCCAAGACGCCTTCCCCGCTGGCAATGCCCCCGGTAATCCCGTCAATCGCCAACAATTTTGGTGCTGAGGCGGTAACCTCAATTATGATGGTGGCACCCGGTTTAATGGTTTCAGGAGATTCAACCTGCAAGGTGGGCATATCAAGGTTTCCTTCATCATCCTGGCAACTGCCAAGAATTATGGGAAAAGTCAAAAATATCAATAGACTTCCTTTCAAAAAATTCATTCGTATCTAGTTATAGTTAATATTCAGATTTAGTTGATAATTTCTACCTGGCATGGCCCTGTTTTCAAAGGCTTCATAGCTTTTATCCAATGCATTATTCACCGCTGCCTGCAATGTCCATCTCAACGAACCCAACCGGCCACTTTTACCTGCAGAAAAATTCCAAAGTATATAGGCAGGCAGCGAAGGCAGCTCGTTGTTGGTTTCAACAAATCGCTCACTGCGATATTGAGTATTGACCATAAGTTGCCAGCTTTTATAGGTACTGGTCCAGCTACCATTGAGCAGGTGCCTGGGAGTGTAGGGCAACTGCTTATCCTTTGAGCGGTCTACCGGACTCAAAGTCTTTTTGTTCACTGACTTAATATATGTACCCTGCACCGTAAATGTGGTGGCTAAACCTTTAACCGGAAGCTGCCAATCTATAGTTTGCTGATATTCTATACCGGTTGACAGCACTTCTCTTATATTATCAGGATACCAGAATGATACAATTTCACCGTCGGGATTTTGTTCGCTCCCCCCAGGAACCCAAATAATCCAATTATCCACCATATGCATGAATATCCGGAGGTTAGTCTCCCATTGCAGTCTTTGCTGATCCCAGATCATTCCTAAACCAGCTTCAAGGTTATTGGAGCTTTCAGGTTTAAGTTCGGGGTTTCCACCGGGCATCCAGTATAATTGATTCAGTGTAGGAAGTTTATAGCTATTGCCAACCTGAAAATCGCCGGTCAACTGTACGCCTTTCGACTGATAGAATAAATAAGAGGTGGATAATAAAGGTGACAACGCTTTGAATTGCCCATTTGCAACCGGGGTACGCAGGCTAAAACCCAGCTTAAGATTTTTTACCTGTTCCCAAACCAGGGCAGCATATAATTCACTTCTGGTTTCTTTTGCATTGTCCTGATAGGTATCAACTTTTGGTTGAAGAAAATTGAAATTACCTCCAAACCGGAAGGTAAATGCCTGCAATCCTGCCCACTCCGTATCGAAGGATGCGAACCAGCGGTTCAACCTGGTCAGGTCACTGTGGTCATAAAGTTGATAGTCATCAGTAAAACCTGTTTGTAAATTTCCGTTCCATTGCCCTTTGTTCATTTTCCATTTTAGCGCTACCCGGGTATTTTTTGTTTTTAAAACTTCATCTCCTGTGGGGTTGTTAATATTTGGTTGTATCTCCCTGAAAAAATCATTGTACCAAAAATGAATGGAGAGTTTGTTATACTGGTTAAGCTGGTACTCCAGATCCTGCAACACCCCGAAGTGGATATACCCTGCATTTTTTTGGCGCCGATATTCGTTACCTAACAAATACTTAAAATCGTTATCGGCATGTCTGCGGAATACTTTAGTTGAAGAGGATATGCGAGCGCTGGAGTAGCGATGATTCAGGTTGAAACCAATGCTGTTGAAGCTTCCAAAGGAGGAGTTCAACCGCACTGAATGACCTCGATCATAAGCTAATTTACTTTGCAGGTCAATTGTTCCGCCTAATGCACCATTGCCAAACATTGCTCCTACCCCCCCAAACTGTATGTTTATCTCATCTCCAGCATTGATGGACAATTCACTAAAGTCGGTCTGTCCCAGCGTAAATGAATTGATTTCCATCCCCTGCCACCGCACGCTGGTCCGGGAAGCTCCTAACCCACGCAGATTTATAGAGGCCAATTGACCAGGCGCTCCATATTGGATGAAATATACCGGTATTCTGGAATCAAGCGCCTGAGCCATATTTTGTGGAGCCAGGGTATCAGTACTGATGACATGCTGCCTGCCGCCCGGCAGATACCTATGCAAGTGGTCAGCCCTGACAACTACTTCGCCAAG
>BQJT01000058.1 GCA_021604845.1 Cyclobacteriaceae bacterium | reverse complement strand
ATCTCGGACACAGTTTTATCGGTATCAAAGGTCTTGCGTTTGGCGAGGTCAACAATGGTTTCCTGAATATAATCCTTAGCCGATTTTCCTGTCTCTTTTTTGATCAGATCACCAAAATAGTTGGAGGACAGGTGTAATTCTTCGGCGAAATAGGCAACAGTTGGCAGTCCAAGTTTTTTTGGTTTGTCAGATAAAAAATAGCTGTTCAACAACTCTTCAAACTTTTCTAAAACACCCTGGTTTTGATTGTCCCTGGTAATAAACTGTCGATCATAGAAACGATCACAATAGTTTAGGAACAACTCGATATTGGAGGCAATAAGTTTTTTACTATGCTTATCCACACCCTGCTGCAATTCAAAGTTTATTTTTGAAAAGCAATCCAGCACCAGTTGTCTTTCGCGTTCGGAAAGGTGCAGTGCCTCATTGGTGTGGTAGCTGAAAAAATTATACTCGTTCATGGTCCTGGCCAGTGAGGTTCCAAGTATCAGATCGGGATGAAACACCAGGGCATGGCCCATTGGCTGATACATTTCACCGCTGAGATTCAGGTCCAAAATCTGACCGGGGGAAACAAAGACCAAAGTTCCTTCCTGGTAGTCGTAGGTGTTACGACCATATATTAAATCCCCACATTTAACTTGCTTAAGGAAGATACAGTAAAGACCAAAATATAGCCTAACTTGTTTATGCCCTTCCCAATTCCTGGGTTCTGCTTTTGAAAAATTAATGATGCTCACCAGCGGGTGAAGCGTCGGATGATTGTTCAAAACGTTATAATCATTTACGGTTTCAAACCTGTATTGACCTTTCATGTTTGTAATGCTTACTTAAACGAATATAATCATTTCAAAGGAGCCAGGTGCTCGTGAAGCTGTATACCAGTGAAATTGGTAAGTAATGCAGTAATTCGTATACGCCTTTAATCATATTATATGAACAACTTTGTTTTGCATTTACAGGTTCAGACCTAATGTAAGGATGGTTGACGGAAAAAATTGTTTAATAAGTAGACTATCAACGTGAAAAAATCTAAAAATGAAAGCAGAAACAATTTTACAACAAAACAGTTTTAAGGCAGTAATGCTCGCTCTTTGTTCCGTACTCTTAAATGTTCAGGTGTCCTTCGCACAAGATGCTGGTATTGAACAGGAAATCATTGACCTCTCCAAAAACAAATGGCAATGGATGGCGGACAAGGATGTGGATAAACTGGCATCTCTTTTTCACGACAAATCAAAATTTGTCCATATGAGCGGCACCTGGAATAAGCAAAGGGAGCTTGAGATTATTGAATCCGGAAGCATCTGGTATAAAAATGCTGACGTCCACCAGGTAGTAATAGAGGTTTTCGACGACACTGCCATCCTGTGGAATCGTATTACGCTTCAGGCGGTGGTCCGAGGCAATGAAGTTTCCAATGAGTTCACTGCTACCGAAGTATATAAAAAGCAGGGGAGTGAATGGAAGTTATTAGACTTAACTTTTAGTAGTGTACGGGACACTCACAAAATCGAATAATCGCAGTTTACAATGTTGAAAGAGTGGGTAAAGACCATTAATAAGATATTTTGTAAATTCAATAAAGCATAAAATTATGGCACTTTTCAATTTAACTATAAACGGTAAAAAGCAGCAGGTTGACGTTGGCCCCTCCACACCCATGCTCTGGGTACTGAGAGACCATCTTAACTTAGTGGGCACCAAATATGGTTGTGGTATCGCTGCCTGCGGTGCCTGTACCATTCACCTGGAAGGCACGGCCACCCGTTCTTGCCAGCTTCCGGTGTCAGCGGCGGAGGGAAAGAACATTACCTCTATTGAGGGCCTGTCTGAAAACGGAGATCACCCGGTTCAACAAGCCTGGCTGGAACATGATGTACCACAATGCGGCTATTGTCAGGCAGGTCAAATAATGAGCGCTTCAGCACTTTTGGAGGCGAATCCTAATCCCAGCGATGCTGAAATTGAGAACGCGATGGATGGCAACATTTGTCGCTGCGGCACTTATACCAGGATCAAAGCTGCTATCAAAACTGCTGCCCAGGTAAAATAAAGTTGAATACGGATTACGCAAAATGAGACTCATTAAAACATCCTGTAACAGGCGTTCTTTTCTTAAAGCTTCCGCCCTTTCTGGTGGAGGACTGATGCTGGGCTTCAGTTGGCTGACATCCTGTCAACCAGCTACCCAGGATGCACTAAGCATGCCTGAAGCGTGGTTCGACATCAATGCCTATCTCAAAATCGGTGATAACGGCATAGTAACCATTATGTCACCGAATCCGGAAGGCGGGCAGAATATCAAAACTTCCATGCCCATGATCGTGGCTGAGGAATTGGATATTGACTGGAAAGATGTATTGGTGGAACAAGCCCCCCTTAACACCGAGTTATATACACGTCAGTTTATTGGTGGGAGTCAGGCCATTCGCCGCGGCTGGGAGAGCCTTCGTATGGCGGGCGCTACCGCCCGAAAGATGCTACGTCAGGCAGCTGCCCAAACCTGGCAGGTCCCGGTAGAAGACATTATCACTGAAGGTGGAATACTGCACCACAAACCAAGTGGTAAATCAGCACACTATGGCGAAATGGCCGCTGCTGCCGCAGGGCTTCCGGTCCCAGAAGAAGTGGAATTGAAGGATATTGATGATTTCAAAATCATTGGTACTTCCCGGAAAAATGTGGATGGTAAAAAAATTGTAACCGGACAGCCTTTGTTTGGTATCGATACCTATCAGGAAGGTATGTTAACTGCCATGATTGTACACCCTGCTGCTTTTGGTATGAAGTTAAAATCGGTTGACGATGCCGGTGTCAGATCTATGCCAGGGATACGAGACGTTTTCACCCTTAAAGTGCTGAACGAAGAGTATGAGAGACAACACTTTGATACCTGTGCTTTTCTGCAAGTGGTAGCCATCGTAGGCGACTCCACCTGGGAAGTTATGAATGCCAAGAAAGCCATCGATATCCAGTGGGAACCGTTTACTGCTTATACCGAGGAAAGGACACACTACAGTGGTACAAAGCAGACCCTGATCATTCCCGCCGGTTTGGAAACTACCTCTGAGCACCTGGCATTAATGGCTGAAACCGCTGCTGAAAGTCCTCAGGAGGTGCGCAGGGACGGTAACCCTGAAGCAGCGTTCAGGAATGCCTCCAGGGTAATTGAAAGAACTTATACCGCTCCTTTTCTGGCCCACAATTGTATGGAACCCATGAACTTTTTCGCTCATGTGACTGCCGAAAAAGCAACACTTAAAGGACCCTTGCAAAAAGCGGAACTGACAGAGCAGACATTATCAGCCCGTCTGGGAATTCCTGTTGAAAACATTGATATTCAAATGACTCGTTTGGGGGGTGGATATGGACGCCGTTCCTATGCCAACTGGTTAATTGAAGCAGCCCTCATTTCTCAGAAGATGAATGCCCCGGTTAAGTTGGTCTACACCCGGGAGGATGATATGACCGGCGGTATTTATCGTCCCATGTATCAGGCTACCTACCGGGCGGCGCTGGATGCAGATAATAACCTCACGGCTATTCACATCAATGCTGGCGGGATCCCGGAAAGTCCCTTATATGCCAACAGATTCCCAGCTGGAGCTGTTGAGAATTACCTGGCAGAAAGCTGGACGGTTAATACCAATATAACCATTGGCTCTTTTCGGGCTCCCAGGTCCAACTTTATCGCAGGAGCCGAACAGTCTTTCCTGGATGAAGTAGCCGAGGCAGTTGTCAAAGATCCTATTGCCTTTCGACTGGAGTTATTGGAAAGGGCCAGAACCAATCCTGTGGGTGAAGACAACGATTATGACGCTACCCGTTTATCCGGTGTACTGGAACTGGTACGGGAAAAATCAGCCTGGGGGCAGGAACAATCCAACCTCCATCGCGGAGTGGCGGCTTACTTCTGTCACAATTCCTATGTAGCACAGGTGCTGGACCTGGTGTTGGAAGGTGACCAACCTGTGGTACAAAAAGTAACCAATGCAGTTGATTGTGGTATTGTAATAAATCCTGATGCCGCCGCTAACCTGGCTGAGGGGGCGGTGGTGGATGGCATTGGTAATGCTTTATTTGGAGAGATGACCTTTAAAGAGGGAATTCCGGAAAAGAATAATTTTCATACCTATCGCATGATACGTATGAGTGAAGCGCCAAAAGAAATTGATGTTCACTTCGTACAGAATGAAATAGATCCAACAGGTATGGGTGAACCCACCTTTCCTCCGGTTTTCGGGGCGCTTGCAAACGCGCTCTATAAGGCTACGGGTGCCCGGCACTACAGCCAGCCATTTTTGGGAAAAGAGCTTAATTTGGGATGAAATAATGGGATGATTTAAATAGAGGTTACTGATCAGAGAATTAGAAAATAGAATTGAACAGTTGAGTTAAAAAAACTATAATGACACTAGTAAAAACAACCTTTGACAGACGTTCTTTTTTGAAAGCCACCGCATTGTCCGGTGGCGGTATGATGCTGGGTTTCAGCTGGATGTCCTCCTGTCAACCAGCCTTGGAGCAGGAAACTGGCCTTACCATGCCGGATGAGTGGTTTGACATTAATTCCTATCTTAAGATTGGCAATAATGGGGTGGTCTCAATTTTTTCTCCAAACCCTGAATTTGGGCAGAATGTGAAAACCTCCATGCCTATGATCGTAGCAGATGAGCTGGATATAGACTGGAAAAACGTGGTAGTTGAGCAAGCTGCTTACAGTCCGGAACAATTTCCTGGAGCACCGTTTGGGCAGTTTACCGGGGGCAGTAGAGGTATTATGTCCAAATGGCAGCCACTACGTGTGGCAGGTGCTTCTGCCAAACATATGCTGAAGCAAGCCGCTGCCCAGACCTGGCAGGTACCGGTAGAAGAAATCACTACCGAAGCAGGTGTCTTACACCACGAAATTTCTGGAAAGTCTGCCGGATATGGGGAGATGGCCTCCGCCGCAGCCCAAATTTCAGTCCCGGAAGAGGTGGAACTAAAAGAACCCAAAGATTTTAAGATCATTGGCCATTCCAAAAAGAATGTGGAAGGCAAGAACATTGTTACCGGTAAGCCCATGTTTGGAGTGGACTACCAAAAAGAAGGCATGCTGATTGCCATGGTAGTGATGCCGCCTGCATTTGGTATGACTTTAAAAAGCATCGAGAACGCTGAAGAAGTAAGATCAATGCCGGGAATCAAAGATGTTTTTCCTATTAAAACCTACCAGGATGACTATAAACAGGGCTACTTTGACACCAATGCCTTCCCGGAACTGGTAGCCGTTGTAGGCAATTCTACCTGGGAAACCATGAAAGCCAAAAAAGCCATTAAGGCAGAATGGGAACCTATTAAAAGCTCTGATAATGTCATCAACAGGTTCGGGACTGATATCAATGTACATACTCCCGCCGGCCTGGAAAATACCAGCGACCATAATACGCAAATGCGAGCACTGATGGCAAAACCTGGCAAAATTGCTCGCAGGGACGGTGACCCTGAAGGGGCATTTAAAAAGGCTGCAAAAATTATTGAGCGTAGCTATTCCGCGCCATACCTGGCTCACAACTGCATGGAGCCCATGAACTTTTTCGCGGATGTAAAAGGTGACAAAGCCCACATGGCAGGACCGCTCCAGGGACCTGGACTTATCGAACCAACCCTGGCGGCCCGGCTGGATATCCCGGAAGAAAGCATCGAAATAGAAATGACCCGTATGGGCGGAGGTTTCGGTCGTCGTGCTTATTCACACCATATGGTGGAAGCTGCATTAATTTCGCAAAAAGTGAATGCTCCGGTAAAACTGATGTACACCAGGGAGGATGACATGACCAATGGTATTTATCGACCCACCTATACAGCTACTTATCGCGCTGCTTTGGATGAGAATAATAACTTACTGGCATTTCATGTAAAAGCAGGAGGTGTACCGGAAAGCCCATTATTTGCCAATCGTTTTCCCGCCGGCGCTATCGATAACTACCTGGCAGAAGAATTCTCCATCGACTCCAATATCACCATCGGAGCTTTTCGGGCCCCTCGTTCTAATTTTATGGCCGGGGCAGAGCAATCCTTTTTGGACGAACTCTCTGAAGAAATGGGTAAAGATCCTATTGAATTTAGATTGGAATTGCTAAAACGAGCCGGGGACGATCCTGTGGGACAGACCAATGACTACGATGCTGCCCGCTATGCAGGGGTATTGGAATTGGTGAGGAAGAACTCAAGCTGGGGACAAACGACGTCTGATTCACATCGAGGTGTTGCAGCTTATTTCTGCCACAATACCTATGCTGCGCATGTGCTGGATTTGAAAATAGTAAATGGAAAGCCGTTGGTACAAAAAGTAACATGCGCCCTCGATTGTGGGATTGTGGTAAATCCAGACGCTGCTACCAATATGGCAGAAGGTGCCATTGTCGATGGTATTGGCAATGCCTTATATGGAGAATTAACCTTTAAAGATGGCGTGCCTCAGAAAAATAATTTTCATCAATACCGCATGATCCGTATGAGTGAGGCACCCAGAGATATTGAGGTACATTTTGTGCAAAATGAGATAGATCCAACAGGTATGGGAGAACCGCCATTCCCACCGATATTCGGAGCACTGGCCAATGCGTTATATCGAGCCACCGGAAGGAGACACTATTCCCAGCCATTTATTGGTGAAGGGATTAGTTTGGGATAATTTTAAGGCAAAGGTTAATATATCCTTGTTCGACTGCCTAATTACTTACGATAACATCAGGGCGGGTTTCATGAGTTTCGATTTCAGGATATACCATTTTCTCAAACTCTAAATCAACATCCCGTTTTCTTGACGCAGGATCGAGTTCCTTTACCGATTGCTTTCCCCGGTAGATAAAAACCAGTGAAGCAATGTCATCAGGTACGTGAATGTAATACTTGCCACTGGCGTCCGATATTTTGGCGGTACTGCCTCCGGGCACCATCACTGTCACCCCCTGCAGCGCTTCCCCCTCAGCGGTTATTCTCCCATAGATCGCCCTGAATCCGGCCGTGTAATGCTCTTCTTCAATTTCAGGGGCATTGTTCGGTTTATTATCCCCTGAAGTAATCACAACCTCCTCTGTATTATATGCTTGCGTCAGTGTATCTATATTCTTCAAAAGCTGAACAGGGGCATTCAGTTTGAACTCTTTCGAGGGCCCAAGTTCAGGTGCGATTGGAGTTAGCCTGGCAATTTTACCCCTTTCCAATCTTTGCAGGCCCTTTATTAACATATCCGATAAATTGTTAAAGTTTAAGTCTGAGGTACCTTCAAAATATATGAAGCCGCCAGTAATTCCTGCCAAACAAATTAGCATCATGGCACCAGTTAATATTCGTGAGCCTGCCCTTTTGTTTGATTTTTTCTTCATGACCTTTCCAGGCCTGGCAAGACATTCATATATGCTGTGGCACCTGTTGCATTCCTCCAGGTGCTGCCTGGCTTTCAATTCACACAATTCTGACAATTGATGAAAAACAAACCTTCGAATGGAGTCGAAAGTCAGGTGTTTTTCACTGCCAATGTATTTGTATTCCAACAGCTGCATCTCTCCATTGTTGTTTTAGTAATGATTGGTGCTAATCTGGCCCGACTAAAAATGGATTTAGGTTAAGGGGTTTGATGTTGCCGGGTACAAAAAAAATAGATCCGCACACTTTGATCTTAATCTAATTGACGGAAAATTACTCAAAAGGTTTTACTCTTAACCCCTTAGCTGCAACTTTTCAAGTTAAAATGGGTCATTAAGAAAACTCCCAGTCATGCTAAAGAACTTCTTTACTATCACCTTGAGAAACCTAAAGAAACACAGGGCGTACTCGTTCATTAACATTTTTGGTCTGGTGGTTGGCATGGCTGCTGGATTTATGATTTTACAATATGTGTATTATGAAACTACCTATGACCAGTTTTTTGAAAACCGGGAAAATATTTATCGCGTGCGAACCGACCGGTATGACAAAGGACAACTCTCCACTCAATGGGCCGCGGGGGCTTCTGGTGCTGGTATAGATATGAAAGAGGCTTTCCCTGAAGTGCTTGATTATGTGAAACTCTATCCATGGAACCCGTTGCTTGCACAAACCGATCAGTATTTTGACACCAAATTCGCATTTTTTGCTACTAATAATTTCTTTCAGGTGTTTTCGGTGCCGCTGCTCAGTGGGGTTGATTCCCTGGTACTGAAAGAATTAAATACTGCGGTGCTCAGCGAGAACTACTCCCGAAAATTATTTGGGGACAGTGACCCGGTGGGTCAATCCGTTAATACCCCTGATGGAAATAACTTTTTGGTCACAGGGGTTTTCAAAGACCTGCCGGAAAAATCCCACCTGAAAATTGAAGTGTTATTTTCAATGAATACCTGGCTCTCATGGGTAGGTGGTGACGAGGCTGATCGCACCTGGCAATGGGACGGCTGGTTAAATTATGTGGTACTGCTTGATGGTACGGATCCCGAAGTGCTTCAATCCAAATTCCTGGATTTTATTTCTTCCCGGCATAGTGATCAATTTGATGGAAGGCAGGCAGAAATGATTAAGTTTTACCTGCAACCTTTGGATCAAATACATCTGATCTCGGATTACAGGGGCGAGATTAAACCAACCGGTGACAAGACTGCCACCTACTTTCTACTTATCATCGGAATGTTTGTGCTGCTTATTGCCTGGATCAATTACATTAACCTGACCACTGCCAGATCAATGAACCGTGCACGGGAAGTTGGCATCAGAAAGGTACTGGGCAGCCTGAAAAGCCGGTTAATCTTACAATTCCTGTTTGAGTCAACTTTTACCAACCTGATCGCTGCCTTGTTTGCTGTAATTCTTATTTTACTGGTATTCCCTTTCTTTAGCGATTTTGTAGGAAGGACCATCGCTTATACCTGGCCTGAAGAACCGTGGTTTTGGATTGGTTTTGTGGCGATGCTGATTATCGGAATCTTTATGTCCGGATTTTATCCTGCCCTGGTGCTGGCAGGTTACCAGCCGGTTTCTGTTTTAAAGGGAAAGTTTACCGGTACCAGTAGGGGCAACGTGCTGAGAAAAGGGCTGGTTATCTGTCAATTCCTTGCTTCCACCATCCTGATCACCGGTACTTATGTGGTTTACAAACAGCTTGGTTATTTGCAAAACCAGGATCTAGGGGTAAATATTGATCAGACTTTAGTAATAGAATCCAACCGGGATTACCGGGATTCGATCAGTGCACCGCGATTTAGCTCTTTTAAGAACCTGGTAGAAAATGAAAGTGCTGTCAGGCAAATTACCACCTCCTCCGCTATTCCGGGCAGGACTCCCCCATGGAACGCAGGTGGAATAAGGTTGTTGAGAGATAGCGAAGAAGAAACCAATCAATATCGAATCGTCAGTTGTGACGCTGACTATATGAATATGTTTGAGCTTGAACTGGTTGCCGGAAGAAAATTCGACAGGAATTTTGGAGAAGAAGAAAGCAATGTGCTCTTTAATGAGTCCGCTATAAAAAGAATCGGCATAAACAATCCTGAAGAAATCCTGGGGGAGCAGATCTATTTTTGGGGTGATACCTTCAACATTGTTGGGGTAGTAAAGGATTATCGTCAGGAGTCCCCAAAAACCGCTTATGATGCCCTGATATTCAGGTACAGAGAAAACCCGGGAGAGTTTTATTCAATTAAACTTAGTTCCGACAATTATCAGGGGGTGGTGGAGCGGATCGAAGCAAACTGGAGATCAGTTTATGGTACTAAACCTTTCAATTATTTCTTCCTGGATGATTATTACAATGAACAATATAAATCAGAACTGCGCTTCGGATCTATTTTCGGCTGGTTTTCAGGTCTTGCCATTTTCGTGGCCTGCTTGGGGTTGTTCGGGCTGACTTCATTTATGACTAGATTGAGAACCAAAGAAGTAAGCGTGAGGAAAGTGCTGGGGGCTTCATTTAAAAACTTATGGTTGTTGCTTACCCGTGATTTCTTGAAATTAGTTATGCTGGCAATTTTTATTTCACTACCTCTGACCTGGTGGCTATTGGATCAATGGCTGGATAATTTTGCCAGCCGCATTCCTTTATCCTGGTGGCTTTTTACGGTGCCTGCCTTCCTGCTGATTATTGTGGCAACGGGAACCGTCAGCTATCATACGGTGTTTACGGCAAATGTAAATCCGGCTGAGTCATTGAAGGATGAGTAGTTGAGCTAATGCCTTTGATAACGCTAGGCATTCGGTCGATAGGAGTTTTTACCAGGTATCTTAGTTCGTATACTCAGCAGGTATGAACCGCAGGTAATATATAATGTCCGCAAGTCTTTACCTCCAAAACTGCAATTTGTAATAGTATCCTCAGGAGTTTCCCTGTACGCCAGTAGCTCACCCGCGGGTGAGATGACATGGATGCCCGGGCGGGTGTCGAGTGTTTCAGAAGTACCACGTGTTTTGTGTAAACCGGCTGCAACATACAGGTTCCCTTCCGCATCAATGCACATACCATCGCCACTGCGGCCGGGATAAAAACTGTAGCAGGTTCGTCGATTGCTGATGGATCCGTCTTCCCCTAAATCGAACGCTAGAATATTACGATTATGGCCGGCTGCAGCGTGGGCTTCAATCAGGTACAGCGTTTTCTCATCTGGGGAAACCACCACACCATTAGGCATGTGGATCTCTGGCTCGGCTAGTAACTGGTGGATCTCACCGTCCGGGTCCACCCGGTAAAGCGCCCGGGCGTTTTCTTTTTGCAAGTCCGGGTTATTGGTTCTTGACGAAAAATATATCCTTTCCTGACTATCGAAATCCAGATCGTTAGGTGATTGCAGACCCTTGCCCCTGAACTGGTCCGCTACGGTTGACACTTTTCCGCTTTTCATATGAATCTTTACTACTTTTCCCGAATTGCCTTCACAGGCCAACAAATCACCGGCCATGGTAAACCGCAAGCCATTTGCACCCTGTAAATCATTTCTGAATACCGAAAGCTCTTTTGTCGCAGGACTCCATTTCAATATTTTGTCCACCGGGATATTGGTGAAATAAACATTCCCCAGATGATCCACTGCAGGTCCTTCGGTAAAAATCCTGGTATCTTCAATACGCGTTTCAACTTTTACCTTGGCCAGATAGCCGCGGGATTTTATCGGTTGATACGGGTTCCGTCTATCTTCGGGTCCGGATAACAACATCCCCGGGACAGCTAAACCCAGGCTTGAAAAGCCGGCAGCCTGCAAAAATTGACGTCTCCCTATTGAATTAATTTGCTTCATGTGATTTCCTGTAGGGGCATTTGAACGTCCCACCACAAATTTAGTTTTCTTTAAACTCCAGTTTTGCCCCCAGTATACCATCCAATTCAGGGGTAAGATAAAATATATAATAATCATCACCACTTTTAACCACTTCAGGTGCCGCTATTGGCAAAGTACATACCTTGTTTGAATCATCATCAACTCCAAAATACAGAGGATTCGATGATGCATAGACCGTGGTCTGACTGTTTTTCCCATAAAGTTGAGTTACAAACAGGTAGAATAAACCATATTCCGGCAGGTACACCACATGGGGGCATTCATCTGAGTATCGCGGACTATTGCCCGCGTGAGGAGGGGTGTGCGAAACAATCACTGATTCGCTCCAGTCTTTCATATTTACTGAGGTTCTGACAAAAGCCGCCCCGTCGTTTATGGGATCAGTGATATGACTGGTATAGTAGCAATAGTAAGTGCTTCCTCGTTTGATTACCATTGCATCCCTGGCATGGGATTCGAATAATGGATTTCCCTCATGCTTAAACTGATTCACATAACTGTGCTCACTGAAGAGATCAGGTTGCCCATTGCCACCCAGGACTCTTTCAAAGCTTTTACCATCATGGCCTTTTGCCAGGCAGATCCGCTGCCAATCGCCATAGAAAAGATAATAATAGTTGTCTTCCTTTATCACATGCGGCGCCTGCATACCACCAGGTGTTTCACCCAATGATGGATCTGCCACCCACTTGATTCCTTGTGGCGCCCAGTTTTCGGAGGTAACTGATTTTCCCTCCCAACCATAAAGAAAGCGGGTGGTATAACTTGTACCGGGGAAATTTGAACCGCGAATACACGACCATAGCTGCCAGGTACCATCAGCCGCCTGCCAGATACCAAAATCTACCGGTTGCTGCCGGTCTGTATTGTACGTTCCTAAATCCGGATTAGTGGCAATTCTCCAGGTGTTACGGTCGATTTTGGGAACCGGCACGGTCTGCTGGCCATACAATCGGAAACAAAGCAATAAAATCAGTAGCTGACATATACCTTTCATAATTAAGAATAAATTTTACTGGCTCAAAATAATAATTTAAGTACAACTAACCGGAAAATGCAGCATGCGGTGTATACTTTGCTGGGTATCGATTACCCATATTGTGGACTACTATACACAGTTACCCGTACTGTTCCCCACAATACTGGTCACTTCTGATACTCCACAAATAACTAAAAATCGCCCTAAACGCCTTAAACAGAACATTTAGCCAGTTTAACTTTTGTTCATATTGTTTTTGGTGAAGTTTTTGAATCAATATCAGTGAATTATTATTTATGACCTGGTATATGAAAACCCCCGGTCAAATTGTTTAACAAAAAAGAGTTTAACCACAAACATGAAAATCATGAAAACGAATAGTCTAAAACCCATTCTCATTTTTTTAGCTGTTGCTTTCCTTGGTAGTTGTACTCAGGAGAAAGACCAAAACGCCGATTCAGCTTACGATTTTGAAGATACTGAGGAGCAGGTGGAGGAGATTGTATCAAATTTCGAAGCAGAAAAAGATGAGCTTATTTCCAGCATGGAAATGGAGCGTAACAATCTGGAAAAGAACATAGAATCTTTTAAGATGAAGCTGGAATCTGAAACCGAAGAATTCTCGGAAGAAACCAAGACTTTAGTAAACGAAAAGATTGACCATCTTGAAGCTGAAAAAGAAAAGCTTGATATGGAACTGGATGAAATTGAAACATCTTCGGAGACTAACTGGGAAAACACCAAGCAGGATCTTGAGAGCGCCTGGACCGATGTGAAACAGGCTGTTGATAACACTACTCAGGAAATCGAGCAGTTGTTTGAGAAGAAATAATTAGTCCTTTACCAGCTGGATACTACGAAACATCCCTCTTTGGGGATGTTTCGTTTATTTTAAGGGAATATTAAACTGATCACTTCTCTGTCAAACTTGGTACCAGGGCAGCATCATAAGCTTCTCCGGCGGCAACCTGTATCATGGTAATTCGCACTTTGGTGGGGAAAAAATTTTCATGGTCCGCTCTGTTGTGTGCATGGCCCTTACCTCCACTGTCGTCCTTAATTACCAGGTCCATTTGCTTTATACCCTTTGACCAAACTATTGCCTGATTCTCCCAGAAAGAATTCATTGATACATCCGATTCATAAACTCCTTCTTCCGTATATAACCCGGTATTGGTACAACCGTAACCATTGCCCTGGCCCTGATTCGGAATATAGCAAAGCGTCCATGTGGTTGGTAGTTTCCCCGCTGGCTTTTCCAATACTTCCAGGCGGATATGTACAGAACCATTGCGGAAATCTACCGGTGTGGTCCAATCTGTAGGACGATGCTGATTTAACATATCACCAGTTACATAATAATGCGATTTACTGGGAGTGGAATTATCCGCATTTTCCTTGGTATAGGTAAATTCAACATCAAAAAGAACAAACTGCTTGGAATGCTGAGCCTGAAGAAATTCAGGGAACAGAAATAATAGTAAGATGATATTTTTCATGGATAACACTTGAGCAACTTATCCTAAACATTCAACATTTACCTCCTGGGACAGGACTTGTCACAATCACACCAATCAACTGGCCTTGTAACGGCCTGTGCCCAATGTCCCGGTGTACAGGCACACACACTCCCTAACTCAAACTCAAACTCAATTTACCAATCCACCACTGAGTTATCATCGGGATCGTATGCAGTTTTATATTCCCGTGGCTCCCCTACCTCATCCATCAGTTTATCTTCATCTATGGTAATGCCTAAGCCCGGGCCGGTGGGGATGGGGCGATATCCGTCTTTGACCGGTGGGAGTGGTTCAGCCAGTAATTCATGTTCACGATCCCCTCGCTCCTGCACCATAAAATTAGGGATACAGGCAGCTATCTGCAGGCTGGCGGCCAATGAGCAGGGTCCGTTTGGGTTATGGGGGGCCAATGGTGC
Source organism: Cyclobacteriaceae bacterium (assembly GCA_021604845.1). GTDB lineage: Bacteria > Bacteroidota > Bacteroidia > Cytophagales > Cyclobacteriaceae > SZUA-3. Next base: position 9,062 of record BQJT01000058.1, on the reverse strand, counting down.
ATAATAGGCTTCCGCCATACCCGCAATCAGCCGCAACTCGGTAATTCCTCCAGCATAGTTAACATCCGGCTGTAGTATCATAGCAGCATTCTTTTCCAGGATTTCCCTGAATCCCCATTTGGTGAATATACGCTCTCCAGTGGCGATCGGGATATGGGTTTTTTTAGCAAGATCCGCCATGACGTCAACGTTAAGCGCTTGTACGATCTCTTCATAAAACCAGGGGTTTAGCGGTTCCAGCGCCTTAATCAATAAACTGGCAGTAGTTGGTTGTACCGCTCCGTGGAAGTCAATACCAATATCTACCCCAGGGTGTTGCTGCTTTAATGCTGCAAATCGTTCTACTACCTCTTCAATAAACTTTTGTCCTTCGGTATATTTAAAAGCCTGCCTGGCGGCTCGCGGACCGACTTTCATGGCTTTTACCCCCGTTTCTGCATTGGGTGTTCCATAAACAAATGCTTTGTCCCGGGTGGGTCCGCCAAGGAGTTTATACGCTGGCACTCCGTAACATTTGCCGGCAATATCCCACAAGGCCTGATCTATTCCTGATAAAATTGCGGTTTTAATCGGTCCACCGCGATAAAAAGCCCCACGGTGAATTGCCTGCCAATGCTGTACCACCGGTCTCGGGTCCTTGCCAACCAGGTAATCTGCTACTTCCATAGCGCCCGCTGCGCAGGCTTTGGCATCGTCCTTAAGCATTTCTCCCCAACCGGTAATACCCGCATCGGTGGAAATTTTGACAAATACCCAGGAATTTTTTAATACAAAAGTCTCAAGCTTGGTTACCTTGATCTTATCATCAGGATCGATTGGGCCGGATCCTTTCCGGGTCCCGGATTCCGTTGCGCTCATGCTATTTATCCCCAACACACCTGTAGCCGCGGTTGCAGTGGCATATTTGAAAAAATTTCTTCTCGATTTTACCTTGTCGTTGATCATACCTTTGGTTAAATAATTCCGGTCTATATTAGTAAAGTATCACTGCTTCCCCAAGACCTCTATTCGAATACTTGTAGCCATCGTTTAAATTCATTGCTGTTTGCTTATTGAAAGCATCTTTCTAATCCATTGATGGGCAGGGTCAATTTATTTAGGCCAGGATAGACTTCACTACCTGACCATGTACGTCAGTTAGCCGGTAACGCCTCCCCTGATGCTTGAATGTCAACCGTTCATGATCTACTCCCAGCAGGTGCAGCAGTGTGGCCTGAAAATCGTGCACATGTACCCCGTTTTCAGCAATGTTATAACTAAAATCATCCGTTCGACCGTAGTTAAGTCCCGGTTTGATACCACCACCTGCCATCCATATTGAAAAGCAGCGGGGATGATGATCTCTTCCGTAATTATCTTTGGTAAGGTTCCCCTGGGAAAAACTGGTCCTTCCGAATTCACCGCCCCAAATTACCAATGTATCATCCAGTAATCCGCGCTGCTTCAGGTCTTTCACCAATGCGGCCGATGCCTGGTCACTGGAGTGGGCCATTTGCGAGATATCCCGGGGCAGGTTACCATGCTGGTCCCAACCCATATGGTACAACTGGATATACGGTACGTCTCGCTCCGCTAACCTGCGAGCCAGTAAACAGTTTGCTGCGTAGGTACCTGGTGTATGAACATCCGGGCCATACATATCCAGTATGTGTTGTGGCTCGTCGGACAGGTCTGTTACTTCGGGTACACTGCTTTGCATTCGATAGGCCATTTCGTATTGACTCAACTTTGAGTCAATTTCAGGGTCTCCCCAAACCTCCCGCTGTTCGGCCTCAAGTTGCTGCAGGTAATCGAGTTCCCTCCTTCTGCTTGGCCTGTCTATACCATCCGGGTTGGAGAGATAAAGTACCGGATCAATACCGGAGCGAAAGCGTACACCTTGATGGTGAGAAGGCAAAAATCCGTTGTTCCACGCCTGCATGTTCAGGTTCTGAGTATCGTCCTTACCCTTTGAAAGCAGTACTATAAAGGAAGGCAGATTCTTATTGGGGCTCCCCAGTCCATAGCTTAACCAGGATCCAATACTGGGCCGCCCGACCTGCTGGCTGCCTGTTTGCAAGAAAATAATTGCCGGTTCATGATTGATTGCCTCTGTGTACATCGAATTGATCACGCAGATGTCATCGGCAATAGATGAGATGTGGGGTATAAGCTTGCTAAAATATCCTCCGGTCTTGGGATTTCTGGTAAATTCTGACATGGAACCTACCATGGGGAAACTCGATTGCGCTGCCAACATCCCGGTTAAGCGCTGATTACCGCGTACACTGTCAGGAATTTCTTCCCCCCAACGTTTCATCAATTCAGGCTTGTAATCGAACAACTCAATTTGACTGGGGCCTCCGCTTTGAAAGAGATAAATCACCCTTTTAGCTTTGGGCGTGTGATGCAAAGTATTCAATACACCTCCCCTGCCCGGATCTACCGAATTACCCCGGGTCAGATCCGGATAGAGTAGTGAACCGAGCGCCATTGCCCCTATTCCCTTGGTGGTGGTTCGTAAAACTCCCTCCTGGTTTTCAGGTACTGTGCTGCTCGAATCTCATGCGTGTAACCCATAATTCAATTTTTATAATAAGACTCGGTGGAGTTTAAAATAGTGTTGACAACCCGGGCTGTAGCGGCCACATCCGGTACCGCGAATCGCTGATCAATTGGCCGGTAACCAATAGAAAGATAGTTGATTCCCTGAGCGGGATTTTGCAGGAAATATTGCCTTTCCTGCTCCCATTGTGACTGCATAATTGACTGCTCTTTATCTGTAGGAAAACGGCTGGTAAGTATTCTGAAAACGGTTTCCAGTGCCTGATCAGGCTCTCCATGAGATTTCGATAGTGCCTGCTCTGCCAATGCCCGGCACCCTTCGATCATTTGAGGATCGTTAAGCAATACCAGAGCCTGTAGCGGCGTGCTGCTCCTTTGTCTCCTAACCTGGCACTCAGCACGGCTGGAAGCGTCAAATATCAGCATGTTGGGCGGCGGCATATTGCGTTTCCAGAATGTATAGATACTTCGACGGTACAGTCCTTTCGGGTCCTCCTGATACTCGGGAAAGAATGGATGGGTCATCACTTCTTTCCACAACCCCGGTGGTTGGTAGGGAAAAGTAGACGGTCCACCTAAGCTGGTCTCCAGTAAACCACTAGCTGCCAGAATATTATCCCGGATCATTTCCGCAGAGCGGCGATATCTCGGGCCCCTGGCCAGCAGGTAGTTAGCGGGGTCGATATCCTGTAGTTCAGGTCGAATCACCGATGACTGTCTGTAGGTGGCCGACATGGCCATTTGTTTGATCAATCGCTTTAGGTTCCAGCCATTTTCCTGGAAATCTACCGCCAACCAGTCCAATAACTGCGGATGAGTTGGCAATGCGCCCTGACTTCCGAAATCTTCTACTGTTTCAACCAGTCCCCTGCCAAACATCAAATACCAAATCTGATTTACCGCAACCCTGGAAGTGAGTGGGTTTTCAGGATGGATCAACCATTGTCCGAGGCCATATCTGTTCTTTGGCAAATCCTGAGGCAAAGCAAAAACTGACTCTGGCACATTAGGCGCTACTTGTTCACCACGCGCATCGTACACCCCCCGGTTAAGGATATACGTTGGGCGCTGGGTAGGATAGTCTCCCATCACCATGATCTCCCTGGCTGTATCCACCAGCTGGATTTCTTTTTGTTGTATTTGGCGTAATTCAACTCTTAGCTCTTCAAGCTGCTTATCAATAAACAAGTCATAAAATGAGGCAAGTTGATCCGACTGCTGTGAGACTAATTTTTTAAATTGGCTTAAAGCATTATTCGAATCGTACAGATACCCCGCGACCAAATGATCAGCCTGCTTATTTAGAATTCTTATCTCATCCAGCACACCACCGGTGAAATCCTGGTCGTAATGGCGGTTACCGATAGTCAGTCCCTGATATGGCATGTATACAGTTGCTTCCGGATCCAGATAAGGCTTGGTCGAACGATATAAATAATTGCGATCAATCTGCATTTCGAGGAGACTGCCATCTTTATAAACCTGCATTCCTTTGGCATCGCCGGATCCATCGTAGGTCCAGACGAAGTGTACCCACTGGTCTGTGGGTAATAGCTCTGGTGTACTGATGGCCAACGATTGGTAGGGGTGTGCATGATTAAGTCGAAACTGCAGCCGCCCATCTTCAATCACTACGTCCCAACCTCGATATCCCTGAATTCGGTTATTCCCGTTGTACAACACATGGGCAGATTCGAACTGTTCCGGTGATTTGAGCCAAAAACTAATGGTAAAAGGTTCCATTCGCTCGAATTGAGAACGGCTTCCATCAGCAACCAACTGCCCGTAAGCATCGCTGCGGACAGCTTTCCCGAATTTGCCATCCACGGGTTCGATTTTCCCGTAATAGGTTGCGGGGCCGGCACCGGCTGCCATATCGTGGGCACGACCATTACCCATGTTATCGAAAGTGAGGTGGGTAACTGTCGCCTTGTCAATTGCTTTGGACAGCTCCTGCTGATTTGCATATTTGATCCATTGATCAAATCCCTGCTGATTGGAGGGAGCGTTTCTGGATAAACGCTGCTGTTGATCCTCTATTTTTTCAAGCAGGTATTGCCTTATCTCTTTAGCATCGTCATCCAATAAAGGCAAGACTGGTCCGGCGTTCATGGAAAACTTACCAGGTACCATCCGGCCATCCTCGATAGCGTTTAAACTGAAAATACCATCACCTCTTTCAACGGTGGAGTTGAAAAAGCCAAATAGTTGGTAATAGTCCTTCTGACTGAAAGGGTCATATTTATGATCGTGACAACGGGCACATCCTACTGTAAGACCCAGAAATGCAGCACCCACGGTATTGGTCCTGTCTGCTACATACTCTACTCTGAACTCCTCGGGAATAATACCTCCCTCCGAATTCTGTTTATGGTTCCTGTTAAATGCCGTTGCCAGTTTCTGCTCTGGAGTAGCATCCGGTATTTGATCACCGCCAATCTGCCACAGTATGAATTTGTCGTATGGTAAATTCTGGTTAAATGCTTTAATAACCCAATCCCGGTAAGGCCAGAATGTATGATGAAAATCATCGAGATATCCTTCTGAATCAGCAAACCGTGCTACATCCAACCAGTGAGCTGCCATTCTTTCACCAAAGGCGGGAGCGTCCAGCAATTCATCAATCATTTTCTCATAAAAATCAGAATCATTCGCCTGCATCCATCGATTGAGTGCTTCAATCCCTGGTGGCAGTCCCGTAATATCAAAATAGGCTCTTCTAATCAATTGTTCCCTCTTTGCTTCAGGTGCCGGCACAATTTGTTGTTGTACCAGTTTTTGGCCGATAAAACCATCAATTTCGTTGATCGACCAACCCTCCACCCCTGCCGGAACTATTGGCTTCTTTGGTGTATCAAAAGCCCAATGAGATTCGTATTTTGCTCCTTGTTCTATCCATTTAATCAGCACTGCTCTCTCCTGGTCCGAAAGGCTTAGGTTAGACTCGATTGGAGGCATCATTTGTTCCGGGTCATGAGCCATTATCCTGTCCACCAATTGGCTCTTTGCCAATCTACCCGGGACAATTGCGTACCCTGCTCCACTCTCCAGTTTGCCGTATGCGCTGGAGTCCGCGTCAAGGCGCAGACCCGCTTTACGATTGTCTGCATCAGGCCCGTGGCAGACAAAGCAGCGATCAGATAAAATCGGCTTTACATGAAAATTATAACTAATAGTGTCCGGCAAAAGAGATAATTCCGCAGATACCTCATCAGAGATTTGTGGCCCGCAAGACTGTAAAATCAGGCAGGAGGTAAGCAGCCCATATAATATCCTATAGATGTTCATTTGCAGGCTTGTTTGCCTGAATCAGACAGATTTCTAATGCAATATCTCATTCTTAATGTAAACAAGCAACTGGTTTATACCTGTTCTTAAAATCCAGATGACACCATCCGAAAAATAGATGAATTTAAACTATTTGGCCATGTACTGCTCATCGGCAAACCTGAATACCGGCGAAGGAGTACGGGCTTTTTCCATAAGCAGGGTTAGTTCCCGGACTAAATCTTCCCGGGACTCTGCGCGATCAACGGTTTCTGAAGGATCCTCTTCAATATTAAATAACTCGGTGGTAATATGCTCCGGGGATCCCACCTGGTACTGAACTAGTTTCCATGGTCCCTGGCGCAGGGCTCTGCGGCCACCTTTTTCATGGAATTCCCAATACATAAACTGGTGTTTTGGTTGATCCCCCATACCCATAAGTGTTGGAGCAAATGACAATCCATCAATATTGGGTACAGGTGCTGCTCCGGTTAACTCAATTACCGTAGGCATAACATCCCAAAAGGCAGACGGGTGGTCCGTTTGCTTACCTGGTGATATTTTACCAGGCCAATGGGCAATCATGGGAACACGTATCCCTCCTTCATACAGATCTCGTTTAAATCCTCGATATATACCATTGCTGTTAAAGTAGTCAGGGTCGGCTCCTCCTTCCAGATGGGGCCCATTATCCGAAGTAAAGATCACCAGTGTATTGTCATCGATACCCAACTCTTTTAGTTTGTCCATGATGGACCCCACACAATCGTCCAAATGGTTGATCATGGCAGCGAAAGCTGCATGAGATTCCGGCTGGGAACCATAAGGACCTTCTCGATAGTTCGGACCTTCATCGTAACCCTGATAGGCATGTTCAGGATCAAACTTGCCTCTAAACTTTTCCATATATGGCTCAGGGGCAACCAGTTCAGCATGTGGGATTACCGCAGCATAAAACAAAAAGAATGGTTGCCTGCGGTTCTTTTCGATAAAGGATATGGCCTGTTCATGGATCAGGTCAGGGGCATAGGTCCCGGTTGAATCTCCATTATTTTCAGGTAAAAATACTTTTCGATCATTGTTCCACAAATGCCGGGGGTAATAGTTGTGGGCCAGACGCTGACAATTGTAACCAAAGAACTGATCAATCCCTTGATTTTCAGGTGCGCCTTCCGAGCCAGGAGGTCCAAGTCCCCACTTTCCGAATGTCCCGGTAGCGTAACCAACGGTTTTTAATACTTCGGTAAGTGTGGTTATGCTGTCAGCCAACGGATATTGACCTTCCGGTTGAACTGACTTGTTACCCCTTATAGGGGTGTGTCCGGTATGCAATCCAGTCATTAACGCTGAACGGGACGGAGCACATACAGTAGCCCCTGAGTAGTGCTGAGTAAACCTGATTCCTTCAGCTGCCAGTTGATCGATGTTGGGGGTGCTAAACTTTGTTTGTCCGTAACAGCTCAAATCACCATAACCCAGATCATCAGCCAGTATGTAGATGATGTTTGGACTGGTGAGTTCTTCGGTTTCTTTGTTTGAACACCCCGCTGTCATTAAAAAAATTAAACCCAGGGGTGCAAGATGCTTGAATAGATTAGTCAAATTTTCGGATTTGTTAGTTAAAGGAATATGCTTGCCGTCATGTGGTATTTAGAACCACTGCATCAAAATAGTAAAAAATATCGTTTAAACATTCAGGAAAACTATTCTGATGTACCTAACACAATTTCCAGATATCCACTGGTTGCGAAAACAGGCACGGTCCAATTTCAAGGATGGTAAAGATGTTAAAGGGAAACCTCTTCCACACAAAGGCTGGCCGTCGGTCATATTGCATACCCGAACCGGACCAATGGAACGAGACAATATTTTAGGACCATTTAGCATTTTTTTAAATTTGACAGGTAGTTCCGTAGTCAGAACCAACCGACGAACCCATCGACTGGAGACTGATTTCTATTGTCTCTCAAATAAAGGACAGGTCTACGATCTCCATTTTCCGGAAAACAAATTAACTGAAACTTTCAACATCCATTTTGGAGATGAGTTATATAAGGAAGTGGTGTCGATAACCAGTCAAAAACATCGCTTACTGCTCGATCATGGTGATGCGTATAACCCGGTCAGTTTGGAATTACTGCCAAAACTTCATTGGCGGGATCCTGCCTTCTCCCAAAAAATGAGCCAAATCTTTGCTTTCAGCAAGTTGACTCATCCATCGGACTATTCAGAGGATCGGGAGTATGAAATATTGTCCGATTTACTACAGCATGTGGTTGGCAGTTCGGTTGAAAAATATACTAAACTTGAGCACATCTCTGCCCTGAAACGAACCACCAGGGTTGAACTGTTCCGTAGAATCAGTCAGGTAATTGACTACCTACACGAAAACACCTTTAATGCGGTATCCCTGGATGAGTTAAGTAAGAACGTAGGGTTATCTAAATTTCATCTGTTAAGAAGTTTTAAGGAAGTAATGGGGTGCACACCGCAGCAATATGCTGCTAAGCTCAGGCTATACAAGGCTGAGCAGTTGTTGCTAAACCACCAGGCATTGCGGTTAGAAGAAATTTCCGACATCCTGTGTTTTTCCGAACTCCCCGCATTTTCCAGATTCTTTAAAAAGCATACTAAAATCAGCCCAAAGGCCTTTCGGGAAAATAATTAGCAATCTGAGTTAAGTCCTTTATGCTTCCCGGTGCTTAGATTTGAGCAAATAATTCTATAACAATGGTTCAACTGGGTTTTTACCTGCTTTCATTGGCATCGCTACTGATGTTGTGGACAATTTTCAGGCATGCTGAACAGTCCAAGAGGTTTGCGAAATGGTATTTCGTTTTTTGCCTGGGATGGTTGATATACCTGGTTATTATACAAAAACTTGGCTTGCTGGAAAATTTTGACCTACCACCTAGAATGCCCCTCTTGATCGTCATACCGATTGTACTGTTTATTGTTTGGGTTACTTCAAATAGATCCTTTCGGACTTTACTCTCTCAAACTCCTTTACATTTACCAATTTTCCTTCAATCCTTTCGAATTGCGGTGGAGCTATTGATATACGGCGCCTATCTAAAAGGCGTTTTTCCAAAAACTGCCACTTTTGAGGGTATTAATTATGATATACTGGTTGGAATTTCCGCACCAATAGTAGGTGTACTGGTTTTACTTGGAAAAATTGATAAAAAAGCGGTTCTAATATGGAATATTGCTGCACTATTGATCTTAAGCCTAACTGTATATTCATTCAT
>BQJT01000057.1 GCA_021604845.1 Cyclobacteriaceae bacterium | reverse complement strand
CTGGGCACCTGGATTTCACCGGTAACCTTTATCCACCAGTATACCAAGCGCCGAAAACTGAATAAAGCTCAAAAGGGAATGTCCAGGCATTACCACTTTGAAAGTAACATGTCGTTGACCGGTTCCAATGCTGACTACCGGATTCCGGTAAAACCTTCACAGCAGGGACTAATAGCAGCAGCATTATACAACAGAATCGCCAAAAATTCCGGGGCGTCTACAATTAGCGGTTCATCTGTGGACGTGCCATTTCTGGACAAAGCAGCGGAAGCCTTGTGGAATGCCAGAGGGAAGAGTTTGGTGGTATCAGGGTCTAATGATCCTGATCTGCAAAAAGTTGTTAATGGTATAAACCAGCTGCTGGGAAATTATGGGAGCACCATTGATCTTGACAAACCTGTATACTACCGTCAGGGTAACGATCAGGAAATGAGTCAATTTATCGATGATGTTAGTGGTGGAAGAATTGACGCGGTTATTTTTTACAATGCCAATCCGGTTTATGATCATCCTCAGGGCGTACTGTTAGCGTCTGCACTTGAGAAAGTGCCATTGAAGATATCAACAGCAGATCGATTGGATGAAACAGCTACCCAGTGTAATTATGTAGCCCCTGATCACCACTATTTGGAGTCATGGAATGATGCGGAGCCTCAAAAAGGCCATTTAAGCCTGTGCCAACCTGGCATCACGCCATTGTTTAATACCAGACAGGCGCAAAGCAGCCTTTTAACCTGGTCGGGTGCCCCGGAAACAGACTATTATGAGTACCTGAGAACTCAATGGAAAGCGAATTATTTTCCCGTAACGGACTCCGGTGATTTTGAAACCTTCTGGAATCAAAGTCTCTACGATGGTGTAATTGATGCATCGCAAGCTCCTGTTACCAGTGGAGATGCTGCAACCGAAACAGAACCAGTAAGCACCGAGGAAACAGAAACCGAGGGCTTTAACCTTGATATTAGTGCCGTAGCCAGTGCGCTGCAATCAAAATACAGCACTGAGAATTCAGGAATCGAACTGGTACTGTATCAAAAAGTTGGAATCGGTACTGGATCTCAGGCCAATAACCCCTGGCTGCAGGAATTGCCTGACCCGATTACAAAAGCTGTTTGGGACAACTATATAACCGTATCACAAAAATTTGCCCGGGAGCATGGCTTGACCATGGTGGAGGGAAAAACCAAGATTGCCAAGCTAACCGCTAATGGTGTAACCGTTTCAGCGCCTGTATTGATTCAACCAGGACAGGCTAATGGAACAATCGGCCTGGCGCTGGGATACGGTAGAAAGAATGCAGGACGGGTGGCCGATGGGCTGGGAGCCAACGCCTTCTCTCTAATCAGTCGATCAAACGGAACGCTACTCTACCAGGTTACTTCAGAAGTATCACTGGAGATAACCGGCGAGTCTCATAGAATTGGTCAAACCCAAACCCATGAAACCTATATGGGCAGGGAAACAGTAATTCAGGAGGCTTTACTGTCGGACTACCAAAAAGATGAATACGCGGGAGAATTTGCCCCTAAGATTGCTACCTGGAAGGGTGATGAAGAAAAAGTTGCCCCGAATAAAGTAACTCTTTGGAAGCATCACCAGGATAAGTATGTGAACCACCATTGGGGAATGTCTATTGACCTGAACTCCTGTGTGGGCTGTGGTGCCTGTACAATTGCTTGCCAGGCAGAGAACAATGTCCCGGTGGTTGGCAGAGATGAGGTTTTGACCCGCAGGGAAATGCACTGGATTCGTATCGACCGCTATTACAGCAGTGTAGGCGTTGATGACTACGGTGCGTTGGAACAGGCGGCAGAGAACCCGGAAGTGACATTCCAGCCAATGATGTGCCAGCATTGTAACAATGCACCCTGTGAAACTGTTTGCCCCGTAGCTGCTACCACGCACAGTACAGAGGGACTGAATCAGATGGCTTATAATCGTTGTATTGGCACCAGGTATTGTGCCAATAACTGTCCTTACAAAGTACGACGGTTTAATTGGTTTAAATATCATGATAACGATGATTTTCCGCAGAACACATCCATGAGTAACAGCCTGGGACGGATGGTACTAAACCCCGACGTTACCGTACGGTCTCGTGGTGTAATGGAGAAATGTACTATGTGTGTTCAAAGAATCCAGGCGGGAAAACTAACTGCTAAGAAAGAAGGTCGTCGACCAACTGACCAAGATATTAACACTGCATGTGCCAGCGCTTGCCCGGCAGATGCGATTGTTTTTGGAGATATGAACAATTCCGAAAGTAAAATTTCCAAGGTACTTCAGATTGCACATCATGATGATCATAAAACAGTGGAAGAGCCCAGAGCCTATACTGTACTACAGGAATTAAATGTGGACCCTAATGTTTTTTATTTGAGAAAGATTAGGAATAAAGATGAAGATAACGCTTAAATATAGAATAGAATGCAGGTAGTATCACCCGTAAGAGAACCACTAATTACCGGTAACAAATCCTACCATGACGTTACCAGAGACATCTGTACCAGGGTGGAGGAGAAGCCTTCAAAATCATGGTTTTTGGCGATGGCTGTTTCAATTGGTGCTTTATTAGTAGGAGGTTATGCCCTGGCAATTACCTTATGGGACGGCATTGGCATGTGGGGGCTTAATAGAACTGTTGGTTGGGCCTGGGATATCACAAACTTCGTCTGGTGGGTGGGTATAGGACACGCCGGCACCCTGATTTCGGCTATTTTATTACTGTTTCGTCAGAAGTGGCGCATGTCTATTAACCGCGCAGCCGAGGCGATGACGATTTTTGCGGTTATTTGTGCAGCCATGTTTCCGATTGTTCACATGGGTAGACCCTGGCTGGGTTTTTACTGGGCGTTACCTCTGCCAAATACCTTCGGTTCGCTCTGGGTAAACTTTAATTCCCCGCTGTTATGGGATGTATTTGCGATCAGTACCTATTTTACGGTATCGCTGGTTTTCTGGTACATGGGGCTTATTCCGGATTTTGCAACTATTCGGGATCGCGCTAAAGGCGTCTCAAAAATCATCTATGGTGTTCTTAGCTTTGGCTGGGACGGGGCTGCAAAAACATGGTCCAGGTATGAATCGGTATCGCTTATTCTGGCTGGTCTGGCTACTCCCTTAGTACTGTCGGTACACACTATCGTATCGATGGACTTTGCCACATCGGTAATTCCAGGCTGGCATACTACCATATTTCCTCCATATTTCGTGGCAGGGGCCATTTTTTCCGGATTTGCAATGGTAATGACCTTAATGCTGGTCACCAGGAAGGTATATAAACTGGAAGACTATATAACCATCAAGCATATTGAGTTAATGAATATCATTATAATGGTTACCGGGTCTATTGTTGGGGTAGCTTATATTACTGAACTTTTCATGGCGTGGTATTCTGGAGTGGAGTATGAGCAATATGCATTCTTAAACAGAACATCGGGTCCCTATTGGTGGGCTTACGCTACTATGATGACATGCAATGTGGTATCTCCACAATTGTTCTGGTTCAAAAAAATCAGGACCAGTATTGCAGCCTCTTTTATCCTGTCAATTGTAGTGAACATTGGTATGTGGTTCGAACGTTTTGTAATCATTGTAACATCACTACATAGAGATTATCTTCCTTCAAGCTGGGCCATGTTCCACCCCACTTTATACGATATGGGAGTATACCTGTTCACTTTCGGATTCTTTTTTACAGCGTTTTTCCTGTTTGCCAAGTTCTTCCCTGTAATCAACATCGCCGAAATTAAGAGCATTTTGAAATCAGATTCTGAAAAAAAACCCGTGGCTAAGGCCGTAGTTCAAGACATAAAAGAATAAAAATGGATAGTGGAAAAAACTTTTTAATGGGGGTCTATGAAGATGAAGATGTATTATTGGCTGCGGTGAAAAACGTTCGATCCGCTGGTGTAAAGATACACGAGGTGTTTTCGCCTTATCCGGTTCACGGACTTGATGATGCGCTTGGATACAAGCGCACCCGGTTGCCTATTGCTGCATTTATGTTTGGATTCCTGGGTACTATCCTGGCGTTGACTATGCAGGGTTATATGCTCGCTATTGACTGGCCCATGATCATTGGCGGGAAAAATTATGCCTCGGTAACTTTTGTACCTGTAACCTTCGAATTGACGGTATTGCTTTCAGCCCTGGGTATGGTTGGAACCTTCCTGATTGTAAGTAATATGAGACCCTGGGCCAAACCAAGGATCTTTGATATACGGAGTACCGATGACAAACATGTTATGGTTGTGGACCTGGATGAAAACAAAGTATCCGCCGATGAAATTACCAGGGTTTTAAATAATAGCGGAGCATCAGAAGTGAACCCAAAGCAGTTTGACGATAATTGAAAGCATGCATCAGAAATTAAATATCGCCATTGTACTTGTTTATTGCATCTTCCTTGCCGCTTGTGGAGCCAAGGGTGATCACACCGGCTATGAATATGCTCCACAAATGTATCATTCGGTACCTTATGAAGGATTGAGCCAGGTGACGGATGAAGGAGCAGGGCAATTGATCAGTAACCGTGAAGACGGGAAGGGAGAATTTTTCAACAGTAATCCCCATAATCCCAACCGGATGAATATGCGGCAACCCCCGGAGCACACCGTAAGCCGAAATCCCTATGGCTTACTTCCAAATAACATACACAAGGACAGCTTTGCCCTGGCTGAGCGAATACTAAAGAACCCATTGCCTGAAACTGCGGAAATTCTAGATGAAGGACTAGTACTATATAATCGGTTCTGTACACACTGTCATGGAAGTACAGGTGCTGGTGATGGTCTGGTAGGACAAGTATATCTTGGCGTAACTCCTTATAATTCTGCGGCAGTTAAGGATAAGGGAGAAGGGCATTTATATCACGTGATTACCCATGGAAAGGGAAGAATGCTATCCCATGCTTCACAATTGCAACCTATGGAGCGCTGGAAAATAGTAAGGTATGTACAAACCTTGCAAAAACAGTAAGGGCAAAACGAAAGCAAAAAATGATTGAAGAAAAATTTGATTTTACCGCTTCACTAAAGAAGAAATTACTAATCACGGGCCTGGTTGGAGTGGTGTTGTTTGTAGTTGGAGTGATTGCAGTTATGATGGGCGGTGGACATGAAGAAGCAGCGCATGGCGCTGCGGCTGCTGGTCACGCTGCTGAAGGGGCTGGTCATGGAGCAGGGGGCGAACATGGAGGCAGTTGGATTACCAGGGTTTATGCAAACCTCTGGATTAACAATGTTTATTTTGCCGGAGTAGCTCTGATTGGTGTATTCTTCGTTGCGGTTCAGTATGTGGCTCAGGCAGGTTGGTCTGCACCAATTAAGAGAATACCACTGGCTTTCGGAAATTGGCTGCCAATTGCGGGCATATTGATGCTGGTTATTTGGCTGGTAGCTGGTCATGATCTTTTTCACTGGACACATGAAGACCTGTACGTAGAAGGTGGACCACATTACGATGCTATTATCGCAGGTAAAAAAGCCTATTTAAATACGCCGTTTTACCTGGCCAGAATGGTTATATATTTCACACTGTGGTTCCTGTTCTTCAGGTGGATCAGAAAGGAAATGCTGGCTGAGGACCTGGAAGGGAGCACCCAGCATTGGAGAAAGTTGGTAGGTATTTCTGCTGGTTTTATCGTGGTGTTTGCAGTAACCTCTTCAATGGCTGCCTGGGACTGGATTCTTTCAATTGATACCCACTGGTTTAGTACCATGATAGGTTGGTATGTGTTTGCCAGTTGGTTTGTCACCGGTTTGGCAGCAATTACCCTGATCACAGTTTACCTCAAGGAGGGCGGATATCTGAGCATAGTTAATTCCAATCATCTGCATGATTTGGGCAAATTCGTATTTGCATTCAGTATCTTCTGGGCTTATATCTGGGTCTCACAATATTTATTGATCTATTATGCCAATATACCAGAGGAATCGGTATACTTCATGGAACGATTGAATAGTGATCAATATGCACCGGTATTTTATGTGGTGTTGATAATGAATTTCTTTTTCCCATTCCTGGCACTAATGACCAGGGATGCAAAAAGGCAGGTTATGTTCCTGAAAATTGTTTGCCCGGTAGTGATGATTGGTCACTGGTTGGATTTCTATCTGATGGTTACCCCGGGCACTTTAAAGGAAAGTGGTGGGTTTGGTTTTTTGGAGATTGGTATGGCCATTATATTTGCAGTGACATTTCTATTCGTAATACTGAACAGTTTATCCAAAGTACCATTGGTTGCAAAGAATCACCCTATGTTGGAGGAAAGTATGCACCACCATATATAATAAAAAAGAGGCTGACCCGATAATAGGGACATTCTAACTGGATTGAATTAGTGATAATAATTAACTTGAAAATATATGTTTGAAGTTGCTATCGGATTGGGAGTCTTCCTGGTGTTGGTGATTTTGCTGGTGCTGTTTAGGGTGCAATCACTGCTCGACGTAGCCAGAGGGTCGGATAAGAAAATAGAGTCTACCAGCAACCGGGTGAACGGTGCTTTGCTTCTGCTATTTATGATTGTGGGCATAGTAGCATTCTTTTGGTATAGTATAGCAGAAGTTGATCGTTATACACTGCCAAATGCATCGATACACGGCGCATTGACTGATCAAATGTTTTGGATCACTACCATAATTACTGGTATCGTCTTCATACTTGCCAATGTAGCACTGTTCTATTTTGCATTTCGCTACCAGTATAAGGAATCCAATAAGGCGCTGTTCTACCCTGATAATCATAAACTGGAAATTGCCTGGACGGTAATTCCCGCGATTGTATTGACCTTACTGGTGGGATACGGATTAAAGGTTTGGACGCAAATAACCGATGAGCCTCCGCAAGAGGCTGAAGTGATTGAGATTCTGGGCTATCAATTTGCCTGGAAGGTAAGGTACCCCGGAAAAGATGGTGTTCTGGGTGGCTACGATTATCGACTAATTGATCCAATTAATGAGTTTGGGGTAGACTTTAGCGATAAAGCCAGTTTCGATGACTTTGTCCCTCGTGAGATCCATGTACCGAAAGGAAAGCCTGTGCACCTTAAAATTCGCGCAAGGGATGTACTGCATAGCGTATACCTTCCACACTTCCGGGTGAAAATGGATGCAGTACCGGGTATGCCGACCAGGTTTTGGTTCGTGCCTACTAAATCGACCGAAGACATGCGCCAGGAAACCGGGAACCCGGAGTTTAATTACGAGGTAGCATGTACGGAGATTTGTGGACGGGGTCATTTTTCTATGAGGTTAATAATGGTGGTAGATGAACCTGCGGATTATGAAGCCTGGAAAAATTCTCAGGAACCATGGCTCAATCAAAACCCATCCTACTTATCCAAAGTACCCGAGAATTTACAGGATGTTGCAGTTGTAACTGCCGGAATTAATAGTAAGAATTAAAATTTCCTTTAGATGGATCAACATATAGCAGAAACCACTGGATATCATGATGAGCAATGGCACGCCCACGGTCATCATAAGGAAAGCTTTGTAACAAAATATATTTTCAGTCAGGACCACAAGGTGATTGCCAAACAATTTCTGATCACGGGAATTTTCTGGGCAATAGTGGGTGGGATCCTAAGCAGTATTTTCAGACTTCAGTTAGGATTCCCTGACATGAGCCTGGAATGGCTTCGACCCATCTTAGGGGGTTGGATCACTGATACAGGTAAATTGGATCCGGAGTTCTATCTGGCCCTGGTTACTATGCACGGTACCATTATGGTGTTTTTTGTGCTGACAGCGGGGTTGAGCGGTACTTTTGCTAACTTCCTGATTCCGCTGCAGATAGGTGCCCGGGATATGGCATCCGGATTTCTCAACATGCTTTCATACTGGTTTTTCTTCGCGTCCAGTGTGGTTATGTTGTGTTCATTTTTTCTAAAAACAGGGCCGGCCTCAGGTGGTTGGGTGGTGTATCCGCCATTAAGTGCATTGCCACAGGCGATCCAGGGAAGTCAGGGAGGGATGACGCTATGGCTGATTGCTATGGCTTTATTTATTATATCGTCTTTACTCGGTGGCATTAACTACATCACCACGATTATAAATTTACGTACCCGTGGAATGACATTTACCAGGCTGCCTCTTACTATTTGGGCTTTATTCCTGACTGCAGTAATTGGTGTGCTTTCTTTTCCAGTGCTGTTTTCTGCAGCGTTATTGTTAATATTTGACCGGAGCTTTGGTACCAGTTTCTACCTGTCTGACATCTATATTGGTGGTGAAGCATTAACCAATCAGGGGGGAAGCGCAATTTTATTTCAGCATTTATTTTGGTTCCTGGGGCACCCTGAAGTTTATATAGTGATGCTTCCAGGACTTGGCATTACTTCGGAGATCATTGCCACTAACAGCCGTAAACCTATTTTCGGTTACCGGGCTATGATAGGCTCGCTCCTGGGAATTGCTATCCTTAGCTTTGTTGTGTGGGCCCATCACATGTTCGTTACCGGAATGAACCCTTTCCTGGGATCAATATTCATGATTTTAACCCTGATTATCGCTGTGCCCAGTGCGGTGAAAGTATTTAATTACCTGGCTACCCTATGGAAGGGCAATATCCGTTTTACCCCCGGAATGCTTTTTTCGATAGGGTTGGTGTCATTCTTTATTTCAGGAGGACTTACAGGAATATTTCTAGGCAACGCTGCCATCGATATTCCGTTGCACGATACTTATTTTGTAGTAGCTCATTTTCACCTGGTGATGGCGGCCGCTTCATTCTTTGGTATGCTGGCTGGTGTTTATCACTGGTTTCCCAAGATGTTCGGTCGTATGATGGATGCAAAGCTGGGTTATATACATTTCTGGCTGACATTCATTGGAGTGTACCTGGTGTTTTTTCCAATGCACTATATAGGAATTGCCGGATTTCCCAGAAGATATTACAGCTGGACGAATTTTGATGTATTCAATTCATTCACTGATCTGAATACTTTCGTTAGTGTAGCGGCACTGGCGGTAATGGCAGCTCAGTTTATATTCCTATTTAATTTCTTTTACAGTATTTTCCGGGGAAGGATAGCACCTGCCAATCCCTGGAGATCGAATACACTTGAGTGGACCACACCGTTACACCCGGGCCACGGCAATTGGCCTGGCGCCATACCCACCGTTTACCGATGGCCATATGATTATAGTAAGCCAGGAGCCGAAGAAGACTTTATACCTCAATATGTGCCATTCTCAGAAACTATGGAAAGCAATCTACCACATGAGAATGACCTGATTGCATTGGAGAAGGAAGAGGAGAGCATAGTCATTGATGAAAGCAAATCGCACTAACAGAAGATTCAAAGGGTTAGTGTTAGTAACCATAATTGCAGTGTATCTAGTAATATTAGCAGGAGGGATTGTAAGAGCGACAGGGTCCGGGATGGGATGCCCCGATTGGCCGAAGTGCTTTGGAAATTGGGTGCCACCAACTTCTGTGGACCAATTACCGCCTGATTATCAAGAAAGATACGCCCAGGTTCGGGTTCAGAAAAACCAAAAGTTAGCAGGTTATCTTGAACTGTTCGGACTGACTGGGCTTGCTCAGCAAATTCAACAGGAAGCTATTGCCGCACCCGAGGCGGCATTTAACAAATTGAAAACCTGGACGGAATATATTAACCGACTGCTGGGGGTCATATTAGGTTTATTGATTTCTGCTATGACATTCTATTCAGTCACATTTAGGAAGAACCATCCGGCATTGTTTTATGGCAGTGTGGCGGCATTGTTACTGGTTATTTTCCAGGGTTGGATCGGTTCGGTGGTGGTATCTACCAACCTGCTGCCCGGCATTATCAGCTTTCATATGTTGATGGCAATTCTATTGATCGGGTTGCTGGTATACATATACTTTATCAATATCCAGATAATGAATGTACATACCATCAAATTGCATAAGCCAGCTACTGTTAGGATGATCTTGTTGCTTTCAATGGGATTCTTCTTGCTGCAGATAGTAATAGGGACTCAGGTGAGAGAGGCAGTAGATGTGGCGATGCTAAATG
Source organism: Cyclobacteriaceae bacterium (assembly GCA_021604845.1). GTDB lineage: Bacteria > Bacteroidota > Bacteroidia > Cytophagales > Cyclobacteriaceae > SZUA-3. The sequence goes on along the minus strand of BQJT01000057.1, from coordinate 13,332 downwards.
TTGGTCAATCGGCAAGAGATCAGATTATTAGTCAATTGGGCGCTGCCTATTATTTTCACCGGACATTCTCGTTGTTACTTTTGGGGATGACGGGCTATCTGTTTGTTTTGTTAAAACGGTCCGGTAACCGGGAGGTAAGACTTCTGGCAGATCTTATGTTATTACTGGTATCTGTTGAAGTGATTTTGGGCATTACCATGGCTTATGCTGGTATTCCGCCCTGGGCACAGCCGTTACATTTACTGGTTGCGTTATTAATTATGGGTTTACAATTTTGGATATTTCTTCAAACTAAAATCACCAGCAACGCATGATAGGCCATACCATTCATGAAGTAGGGACTGTGACATTCTTAGTCGAACGGGTACGCGCCTATACAGAATTGTTAAAACCCAGATTGTCTTTCCTGGTGGCATTCAGTTCTGTTTTTGGTTATTTCCTGGGTACATCAGGTATACTCAACTGGCCAGCATTATTTATGCTTGGCCTTGGAGGCTTTCTGGTTTCAGGTGCGTCAGTAACCATCAATCAAATAATCGAACGAGATCTTGATGGCCTAATGTCCAGGACTCTTAACCGGCCATTACCTTCGCGGCGGATTAGTGTTACGGAAGCCGTCTGGGTTGCGGTGGCAAGTGCCCTGATTGGACTAATCATATTATTGCAGTTTACCAACCCATTGACAGTATCGTTATCGGTGGTCTCGCTACTACTCTACAGCTTTGCATATACTCCTCTTAAAAGGGTGGGCCCTGTGGCAGTATTTGTGGGTGCCATACCAGGTGCTTTCCCACCTTTGTTGGGGTGGGTTGCCGCCACCGGCACTTTAGGATATGAAGCGTTGATATTATTTGGAATTCAGTTTATATGGCAGTTTCCTCATTTCTGGGCGATTGCATGGGTGTCTCACGACGATTATAGCAAGGCAGGGTTTAAACTGCTGCCCTCCGCAGGAAAGAAAGATTTGCACACGGCCATCCAGATTATGATATATACCCTTTTCCTTTTACCTATGGGATTGCTTCCCGCCAAGTTTGGATTAACAGGGATTAACTCTGCCCTGGTGGTAACCGTGTGTGGTGTGTTATTCCTGGCACAGACCCTGCTTTTGATGCGCGACTGCCTTTTACAGGGGGAATCGGCCAGAAAATCTGCACTGAAGATTATGTTTGGTTCATTTATCTATTTGCCGGTAGTGCAGATAGCGCTTATTTTGGATAAGATATAATATGGGAACGAATATAAGATTGGTAGAAAATCCAAGCAGACCGTTATCGGTACATCCGCATAAGTTTGCTTTGTGGCTATTCATCGTAAGTATTGTGATGATCTTTGCCTCATTAACCAGTGCGTTTATTGTGAAGCAGGGAGATGGAAGCTGGTTGGACTACAATTTGCCTTCAATGTTTTGGTATACTACCGCTGCCATCATACTAAGCAGTGCGCTGTTACAGTGGGGTTATTTTGCAGCCAGGGCAAACCAGTTAAAGAGACTCACCGTGCTGGTAGCGATTACAACTTTACTGGGGATGGTATTTCTGGTAGGTCAGTGGTTAGCCTGGGGACAACTGGTGGATATGGAAGTTTACTTTGTGGGTAATCCTGCAGGCTCATTTGTTTATGTATTGTCCGGATTGCATGCCTTTCACCTGTTATCTGGGATAATATTTCTTATTGTAGTATTTGTATCGTCTTTAAAACATAAAATACACTCCGGCAATTTGGTTCGAATGGAGATGTGTGTCACATATTGGCATTTTCTTGGTGCATTGTGGGTGTATCTGTTTGTATTTTTAATATTTTACCATTAGAATAATTCTTATGTCTGCAACAGAATCATCAGTGATTTCTACTCCGAAAAGAAGCCTATGGGCAGGTGGGATTTCACCCTTGAAGGTGACCTACGGAAAGCTTATGATGTGGTTTTTCCTGGTTTCGGATGCTTTTACGTTTTCGGCGTTACTGATAACCTACGGAATGATCCGTTATAGCTATCCTGCTTATGAAGGCTCACCTGCGGATTTTGTTTTTGCACCTGACAAATGGTGGCCGATACCGGAAAAGGTATTCGAAGCAGTTCCGTTTCTGCACGGTGTTTCTGCTCCTCTGATATTTGTAGGTATTATGACTTTCATCCTCATTATGAGTAGTGTTACCATGGTTCTGGCAGTAGAAGCCGGTCATCGTATGGACAGGGCAGCGGTTGAAAAGTGGATGTTATGGACCATTTTGGGAGGTATCGCTTTTCTTAGCTGTCAGGCATGGGAATGGTCACATTTTATTCACGGAACTCATGAAGGACCTATGGTTGCCGAAGGTACCACCTTCTTTGGCGCTAACCTGACACAGAATCAATATGGGCCACCACCGTTTGCCGATCTGTTTTTCTTTATCACCGGTTTCCACGGAACGCATGTGCTCAGCGGTGTAATACTGAATATTGTCATTTTCTTCAATGTGGTAGTCGGCCTCTATGATAAACGGGGGCACTATGAAATGGTAGAAAAGGTTGGGTTGTACTGGCACTTTGTGGATCTGGTGTGGGTCTTTGTATTCACGTTTTATTATTTGATCTAATTTCAAAATATTACTATATGGCTTCTGAAGAAACTAAACCTATTGTTGTTGCCCCCCCGGATAAAAATAAAATCAAAAAAATCTGGTATACAGCACTATTCCTGGGAGTGATCACAGGCATTGAATTTGTATTTGCTTTTACCATGGCAGCCGGACCTTTAAGAACGGCAATTTTCATAGGTCTTACTCTGGTAAAAGCCTTTTATATTGTAAGTGAATTTATGCATCTGAAGTACGAGGTAAAGGTGCTGATTTGGTCTATTCTTGTTCCCACCATTTTTATAGTCTGGCTATTACTGGCCCTGCTAATCGAAGGCGAAGCCATCTTTATGGTGAGATACTAAATGACACCAAAATGGCTTAAAACCCTATTGTTGGTGGTACTATTGGGTTTGCCGGTGTTGCTGTATTTATTCCTTCAACGATTTGGAGAAAATAAGTATCAAGTGCCTGTATTCTACGAACAGGGCATTGATAACGCTGTATCGCCTGATTGTCCTGAGCATCAAACCACTCATCGAATAAACCGGTACAATGCCTCCGGAACAAATCTGGCGCATTCTTTACTAAATGAGCGGATCACCGTAGTTGGTTTTGCCCAGTCCGGGTGTGATTTTGAATCTTCATCCGAATTAGCCAGCATATGTAATCAATTTAAGAGAGAATCAAATTTCAGAGCAATCACTATGGCGGTAGATACTTCAGCCGTTTCAATTAAACATACGGAGTTGGTGCAGCAGTATATTATTCCCGCGGATGTCTGGACCTTGCTACCTTACCAGACCGATACCCGTAATTTGGTACAGTGTGGATTTAATCTAAAGCTTGATTGTAATCTATCACAACAATTGATTCTGGTCGATCCGGAATCAAGAATCAGGGGTTATTATTTAATTACGGATGCCAATGAAATGGATAGATTGGCAATGGAAATAAATATCCTGCTCCAGGAAAACAGTGCTGATCAATGAAGAAAAGTCACAGAAATTGGATCATAGTAATCTCCATTGCCATACCTGCTCTAGTAGGATATTTGATTTACCGACCTATTGCTGAAGCTGGCCATGACAATTGGGTTTATTCGTTGCCCCATTTAAATGCCTGGTTAAATGCTACTACCAGTTTATTATTATTGGCTGGATTATACTTTATCAAAACGGGCCGCATCAATCAGCACAAATTTTGTATGCTTGCTGCTTTCACGTTAGGATGTATTTTCCTGGTCAGCTATATAATATATCATAGCACCGTTCCCTCAACTAGTTACGGAGGTATAGGCTTGATTCGTAATTTGTATTACGTATTGCTTTTAACCCATATTCTACTGGCTATAGTGGTAGTGCCTTTTGTGTTACTGGCACTGTACCATGCATTAAAGGGCAATGTTCCCAGTCATAAAAAGATAGTAAAAATAGCTTATCCGGTGTGGCTCTATGTTTCAATATCCGGCGTCCTGGTTTATTTAATGATAAGCCCATATTATCACTAGAATGTCTTTCCTGAAGGTACTGTATGATCCCAGAGTTTCGTAACTTAGAGTTTATTATCCATTATGACTAAGTTTATCCGGCGCATAAGTTTAACCATAGTACTATTGCTTGGTTTCACGATACCTTCATGGGCACAATGTGCTATGTGCAGGGCTTCTGTGGAAAACAATATTAGCGAGGGCAGTGCAGGTTTATCCGCCGGCCTCAACACGGGAATTATGTATCTGTTTGTTACTCCCTATTTGATGGTGGCGCTTATCGGATTCCTGTGGTATTGGAAATCAAAAGGTAAAGATGCCCGAACCGTCCAAACTAAAATCAATCTTAAAGGCTAAGTGTCCCAAGTGCCGGGAAGGAGAGATGTTCGAATTCCCACTGGCTAGTTGGACTAAATTTAGCAGGATGCATACGCATTGCCCTGTTTGCAAATTAAGATTCGAGGTAGAACCCGGATTCTTCATTGGCGCTATGTATGTTAGTTATGTCATGTCTCTGGGTATTTTCATGGTCGTCAGCGCATTGATTTATGTCATATTTAACAATCCTGACTTTTACTTCTATATGATCGGTATACCATTGGTGGTACTATTTTTGATTCCGGTTATGTACAGATATTCGAGGGTGCTATTTTTACATCTGTTTGGAGGGGTTAAATATGAAATTCAGGACAGAACCATCATCTAATTAGCCAACATGGTAGCGGACCAAAGATCCAAAAGGCACTATGCGCTGATCGCTGCGGTCTTATTGCTAATTATAACCTGGTCTATACAAGCATTTGTAGTTGATGAAGCCGGTAACACGCAGAGTTATCAGCAACAAATAGTAAAGAGAGTTCAGAGAGAACTTACTACCATTGAGCAGCAGCTGAAAGGAGTAGCTGATCAAATACAACAACCTGCATCTTTTTCAGATTTCCACATTGAATCGGACTATCCGTATTTCGTCTATTATCAGGATTCACTGGTCTATTGGTCCGATTTTCATTATGTCCCGGAATACACGGTATTAAATTCAACCGAAAAATATAAGTTCGTATCAGACAGGGATTTCCAGTTCATATCTCAGAGATCATCCATCGATGAGTCAGGAATGTCAGTATATATGTTGCTTCCATTGCATATTTCCAGGGAAAATCCGAATAACTACATCAGAAGTACTTATAACCAGGCTATTTTCCCTAACTCTGACGCTAAAATTCAGGTTTCAGATTCCCCCGAGGGGATACCTGTAACCAGTATTGATGGTGACTATTTATTTTCAATTCACCTGGGAGAACAGGTACAAATCAAATCTACCCCGGTTTATTATCTGATACTTGCTTTATCATCTGCGGCAATTATTTGTTTGGTGTATTATCTGCATCTAACCGTGAGTTTTCTACTGAAAGAGCAACGATTCAACCAGGCTTTCTTTGTGCTGGTACTCGGGTTAATAGCGATTCGCTTCGGAATGCTGCTATTTGATTTTCCAGGTGCAATATTGGATTTCCACATTTTTAATCCCCAGTTATATGCTTCTTCTGACCTTAACCGCAGTTTAGGTGACCTTTTTTTTAATGAACTGGTACTACTGCTGATTGTGCTTTTCGTTTTCAGGAATGGACGTAAATTTCCATGGCATCAGACGCTTACTACTGAGTCGAAGTGGGTAAAAAGCGTGATATCTGTTTTGTGGCTGTGCACCGGTATCTTTTTATTGTATCTGCAGTATTTTGTAATTACCCTGTTCTATCATTCGCAATGGTCCCTGGATATTGCATCCATCATGGATTTTACCTTTGTAAAATTCCTGAGTCTGATAATCATTATTATCAATGCACTGATATATTTTCTGATTACACACCTGGCATTAAGTGAGACCAGACGATTGCTTGGAAAATCACTTAACCAGCTATTGATTCATTATGCTTTCTCCGCCCTGATATTTACAGTGATTGCGCTGATACTAAATTGGAATTGGCCGGTTATTTTGACGCTCAGTACAATCTATTTGTTATTGCTGAGTGCACTTAATATTTCCGAATACCTGGGTAGGTTTAATTACATTTCTTTTTTGTACCTGTTTTTAGGTTCTCTGTTTTGCGCTATAACCGGTGCCTATGCGATAAACAGCTATGAGAGAATGGAGAACATTAATAAAAAGCAGCAATTAGCCGATCAGCTATTAAACGAGCGAGACATATTAGGTGAATTTTTACTCTCCGAGGCAGCATTGAAGATCAAATCTGACCCATATATACGCTACCAGATGATCTTTAATCCTTATTATTCCTTTGAGGCGTTGGCTAAAAAAATTGAGCAGGTATATCTGAACCAGCACCTGGATAGATACGACATATCCATAAATCTTTTCGATGCCAAAGGAGATCCGAACGTCTCTAATGAATCATTTCTCAGGGTCCAGGATTTTGAGGCGCAATATGCGCTGGAGCGGAATAGTACGGAATATGAGAATTTGTTTTTTGTCAATGAAATATCAGCAGACCAGTTAAGCCGTTACCTTTATTTTATTCCACTGGTGCATAATGAACACAAGATTGGCCACATAATTCTGGATCTGAAGCTTAAACGTGTGATCCCAAATTCGGTATACCCGGAATTGCTGGTCAGGAACAAGAGTATTGAAACCGAAAATGGCTTCAGTTATGCCATCTTTTCCAATGGAGAGCTGGTCAATAACTCCGGGAATTTCAATTATGCCAGGGACTTTGACCCCGAAATTCTGGATTCGGAATTGATCTACACCCGGGGCAGTAATATAGCAGAGTATCACCATCTGGCCATAAAGGGACCATCAAACAGGATAGCAATAATAAGTTCAGTGACTTATCCGCTTAGGAATGTCTTGGCCAATTTCTCATTTCTGTTCATAGTTTTTATTTTCTGCCTGATCCTGTTCATTCTTATTTATGTATTTGTATATAAGAGCCGCAGGGTGAAACTGAATTACGCAACCCGCATCCAGCTATATTTGAATATGGCTTTCTTTCTTCCATTAATAATCGTAAGCGTAACTACCTTAAGCCTAATAAGTTCTTATTCAAAGAAAGAAGTGATTGAAAAGTATTTTGAGAAAGCAGAAGGTGTGCGAAATAATGTGGTGGGCACCCTCGAGGAGTATGCAGACGGGAATCTGGGAGATCCGGACATGGCCCGTAATATTACACAGTTGTCATTATACTCTGAATTAGATATTAATCTTTTTGATACCCGAGGAAAACTGGTAACTACCAGCCAGCCAAAAATTTATCAATATAACCTGTTATCTGAGTATATCAATCCACTGGCTTTCCGGAGTATTGTCGAAGACCAGGATAATAGCGTTTTAATAAACGAGTCGGTGGGGTTGCTCGAATACAAGTCTGCATACGTCAGCATAAGAAGTTTTGATTCTGGAAACCTTTTGGGTGTACTCAGTATTCCCTTTTTCGAATCGAAATATGAGCTGGATAAAGAGATAGTGGTGATACTGGTTAATATCCTTAATATCTTCACCTTTATATTTATTGTAATTCTTATTGCCTCCTATTTTGCATCCAGGGCGCTTACGGTTCCTTTGAGTTTGATCACTCAAAAAATAAAAAAGACCACTTTAACAGGCTACAATGAACCGTTGGAATGGGAGTCAGATGATGAAATAGGTCTGATGGTAGGTGAATACAACAGAATGCTTAAAAATCTGGAAGCAAGTAAAACGGCGCTGGCCCGAAGCGAGAAGGAGTCGGCGTGGAGGGAAATGGCTCAGCAAGTAGCTCACGAGATTAAGAATCCGCTTACACCTATGAAGCTGACCCTGCAACATTTAAAAAGAACATTATTGCGGGAGAATAACCAGGAAAACGTTTCAGAGAAACCACTGAATTCGCTATTACAGCAGATAGATACTTTAAGTGATATTGCTACGTCGTTTTCCAGTTTCGCCAAAATGCCGGTACCAAAAAACCAGCGATTTGAAGTTTCATCAATTCTGAAAAAAACCATACAACTACATCAAAACGATACGCAACATAAGATTACTTCCAACCTTGAGCATGGGAATCACTTTGTAATTGGGGATGAACAATTGATGGGTCGTATTTTTTCAAACCTGATAATAAATGGGATTCAGTCAGTCCCCGATGGGCGAACACCTGTTATAAATGTGTCCCTCAAAACAGAAAACAATAACCTGGTGATCCAGTTCAAGGATAATGGCACTGGAATTCCAGATGAAATACGCGATAAAATTTTTATACCCAACTTCAGTACCAAGGACAGTGGTTCAGGGATTGGCCTTTCTATTGCAAAACGAGGAATTGAACATGCAGGAGGAAAGGTCTGGTTCGAAACCAGTAAAGCGGGAACCACCATTTTTGTGGAGTTACCATTGGTTGACTAATGCCCAAAAGACATAGCTGGTTTTTTGTAATATGCATCTTCTTTACCAGTAATATCCTTGCCCAAAACCAGGAGGCAAGGTGTCGATGGATTAGTGCTTTTGATCAACCTGTTATACTCGATTCCCTCTCTGTTGATATTAGTAGTATACATTTTCCCGGTGATAGTAGTGTGAGTTTTCAATACAGCTATTCGGATGGTACCATTATAGTGTCCCCAGCTGAAGCTGACTCAGTTAAGGTCTGCTTCAGGGTTTTTCCCTTTGCCTTTCACCATACCTACTCACATCGGTCTATCCAGCAGTACGATTCCACTGCATTCTTTAAAATAGCGCCTGCTAAGAACGAATGGCCGGATCACAGGGAAGAACTATTTGCCACCAGTGAGCTGTACAAAAGTGGTAGCATTAGCCGTGGGATTAGTTTTGGTAACAACCAGGATGTTTTTGTCAATTCAAACCTAAACCTTCAGATGGAAGGTAAACTAACCAGTGATGTAAATATTCGTGCGGTAATTACAGATCAAAACATACCGTTCCAACCGGATGGTAATACCCAGCAATTACAGGATTTCGATAAAGTTTTAATCGAACTTTTTAATGATAAGTTTCATCTTAACGCCGGAGATGTGGTTTTAAAGCACCAGGGAAAATCTAAAGGTGAGTCCTATTTTCTTCAATATTATAAAAATGTACAGGGAGGACAGTTGAGCACTAACTATTCACTGTTGAAGGGAAAGGCTCAAAGTAACCTCGGGGTATCAATAGCTAAAGGCAAATTCGCATCCATACAAATCGATCCACTGGAGGGGGTTCAGGGACCCTACCGGGTACATGGCCCAAACAATGAAAGGTTTGTAGTGGTTTTGGCCGGATCCGAAAAGGTATTTGTCGATGGCGAACAATTAACCAGGGGATATAATAACCACTATACAATTGACTATAATCTTGGGGAGATAATTTTCACCAATAGCGTGTTAATCACCAAGTATACCAGGATCAGGGTGGACTTTGAGTTTTCGGATCAGAACTACAGTAAATCCATTATTGAGGCCAGCCAGCGACAACGTTGGGGTAAAACACAGGTTTTCGTCAATGCGTACAGTGAAAAGGACAATAAGAACCGCCCACTGTCTTTTAATTTAACCAATAGTGATAAAGAATCCCTGAGTCACATTGGAGACGATCTAAATCAAGCCGTTATAAGCAGTATTGACAGCGTGGGGTATTCTGAGAATAGAATCCTTTACAGCCTGGTTGACACCCTGGACGCAGTTGGAAATCGTCAACAGGTGCTTGTTTATTCTACTAACCCTGATAGCGCAATATATCAGGCGCAGTTTACCCAGGTTGGTGCCAGCAGGGGGAGCTACGTACAGTCTGCCAGCAACCTAAACGGCCGTGTGTTTGAATGGGTAGGAGTGAACAGTAATGGTGAATTTCTAGGTGACTACCAATCGCAGGTTTTAGCTACTACACCTCAGAAGAAACAGATGGTAACCATTGGATTGGTACATGATATTTCCAGTGTTGATTATGTATATGCAGAAGCTGCGTTTTCAACTAAAGACCTTAATTTATACTCTGAGATTGATGATTACGATAATCAGGGTAAGGCTTTTAAGACAGGATTTGTTCGAACGAATCAACCGATTGCGGGTGGTAAATATCTGTTGAGTGGTAAAGTCGAGTATGAATTCAATTCACAATATTTTACTGCTATCGACCGGTTCAGATACATCGAATTTGAAAGAGATTGGAGTTTAACCAGTGAGGACCTTTCGATTTCTGAACAGGATCATATTTTTAATGCGGAAATAGAACTGGCTAAGGATCCGGACAATTTTATAAAATATCGATTAGTTCGCAGAAAGAGGGGTCAAATGGTAGATGGCTATCAGCAAGATATTAGTCTGGCTAAGTCAGTGGGGAACTTTCAGTTAAAATCGGATCTATACAAAATGTCCAGCGATAAACTTGATACGCATTCCGACTGGTTACGTTGGACGTTGGATGCTTATTACCGCACCAATTGGCTTATTCCAGGATATCGGTACCAGGTAGATCGAAACCAAATCAATACCATCAGCAGCGATTCTATTGTTGGTTCGGCGATGAACTACTCCGCTCACAGTTTCTACTTGCGCAACTCCGATTCTGTTAAAACCAGGTTCCTGTTAGACTACACGGTAAGAGAAGACCGGCAACCGGTTTCAGGAGATATAGTACCCGAAAACCTGTCTCATACCGCGAGATTTGGACTGGGTACAGAAATTGGAAATAACCAGCGATTGGATATGCTGTTCACTTATAGAAATCTGGAAAATTTACAGTTTACTGATGGACCAATAAACGAAGAGAGTATTACCGGTCGACTGGACTGGCAGGGTACATTTCTGGACCGGCATCTTATTAGTGAGCTTAATTACCAGGTGGGTAATGGAAGGGAGCTAAAAAGGGAGTTTATTTTTATTGAGGTTCCAACTGGAGAGGGTACCCATACCTGGCGGGATGAAAATCAAGATGGAGTGCAGGATCTGAATGAGTTTTATATTGCCTTGAATCCGGATGAAAGGAACTTTGCGAAAATATTTGTTCCTACCGATGACTATGTACTGGCGTTTTCAAATACTTTGAACTACCGGTTGAATTTGGAAATGCCCAGAAATTGGCGTCACCACCACGGAATCAAGAGGCTACTAAGCCGGGTATCCTCTCAGACAAGCTTGAATATCCAGAGAAAATTAACCGACGATAACCTCAGTAAGAGATTTTCACCGTTCGCCAAAAATATTGAAGATGATGACTTAATTTCTTCAAAGGAACAGTTTCGAACTACCTGGTTTTACAATCGATCCCATGCAAAGTACGGATTTGACTTTGGAAGATTGTCAATTAGGGACAAACAACTGCTGGTTGACGGATTCGAAGCTCGAAACATAACCGAGAATCATATGAATGTCAGGTATAGTCCCAGGAAATCCATTTTACTGAGATTATATAGCAGACAAAAAACTAAAAAAATTTCGTCAGACTTCCTCGATTCACGGAATTATATTATCCGTGAGGATTTGGTTTCACCCGAAATGGCCTGGCAGCCGAGTAATCAATTCAGGCTTACCGGAAAGTATTCGATAGCAGAAAGAAAGAATATCCTTTTCGAAGGAAATGGAGAGTCAGCAAGTGTTAAGGAATTCTCCGTTGACCTCAGACATGCAAAAGCCCAAAGAAGTTCTATTGATACCAATATTACATTTACCAATATCAAATATACCGGGGAGGTGAATACTGCAGTAGGTTATGAATTACTTCAGGCACTGCAGCCCGGAAACAATGTGCTTTGGTCTGCTCAGTGGCAGTTCAAAATTGCCGCAGGGTTGCAACTTCAGGTTAGTTATAACGGACGTAAATCGACCGGAGCCAATACAATCCATACCGGAAGAATGCAAGTTAATGCCTTGTTTTAAGGCATATTTCTTATCAAAATGATACTTTTTTGTCTCATATTGATAACATAACCGGGCTTCTCTGATTGCATTTTAAATTTAAAAAGATTGTAACTGGCTAATAACCAGATAACTACCTCAATGTGCCAAAATCTTTACCCAGTTTGGCACATAAACTGATATATACACTGCGTAATGGAAAGCGAAAGTTTTGCATTTCAATGATGTTCATTTTTTAATCTATATTTTTAGAAGCAAGGCTACTGAACAGAAACATCATTATTTTTTTACCTTCATTTTTACCTATTTATTAGGTACACTTTTTTTAACTAGGTTTTTCATATTTAATTTAGGTTTTAGTCCCGCCTCTGGCGGGACTTTTTTTATATCCTATATTCGCATGTTGTTGAATTATTAAAATGAAGGTTTCTACCGGTGTCAGGGACATGATCCTGGCAATATTCTTTTTCTCCCTGATGAACTTATGTGTGAAGTATGTTTCACATATCCCGGCCGTTGAAGTAGTTTTTTTCAGGTCAATTGTTAGCTTAACCATTTCCGGAGTAATCCTGTTAAAGCAGCGGGTTAATCTGCTGGGGAATAACCGGAAGGTTCTGGCCATCCGGGGGGTTACCGGAACCATTGCACTGGTGGCTTACTTTATAACATTGCAGAAAATACCGCTAGCAGGTGCGGTAACCATTCACTATTTGGCTCCTATTTTCACCAGTTTGTTGGGCGTATATATTGTAAAGGAACGGGTAAGCAGTGGACAGTATTTGTTTTTCCTATTGTCTTTTATAGGTATCCTGGTTATTCAGGGAGTAGATACACGCATAACCTTAGGGTACGCGCTTATAGGTATCCTTGGAGCAATATTTACCGGGTTGGCTTATAATATGATAAGAAAACTGAAAACTTCGGAACACCCACTGGTAATTATTTTTTACTTTCCTTTGGTGTCAATTCCTATTACAGGCTTGGCAACAATATATGATTGGGTAATGCCTGAGAGCTGGGATTGGTTATTTTTGTTACTAGTGGGAATTCTTACTCAGTTCGGGCAATTTTATTTAACCAAATCATATCAATCGGAAGAGTTATCAAAGGTTTCTGTTATTAGCTACATAGGGATCATATTTGCTTTGGCCTATGGGTTCCTCTTTTTTAACGAACATTATAAATTTACCGCTTACCTGGGAATGGGCCTGGTGTTGATTGGAGTAGTGTTGAATCTTTGGTATAAATCAAGAGTTAGGATCTAGGGAGTTTTGAGCGTTTTAATTATCTGGCAAATAGTTTATTTTTGCAGGGTTAGCAAACATGTAAATACCTATGGCAGGACACAGTAAGTGGGCAAATATCAAGCGACGAAAAGGATCACAGGATGCTAAAAGAGGCAAGATGTTTACCAAACTTATCAAGGAGGTGACTGTGGCTGC
>BQJT01000056.1 GCA_021604845.1 Cyclobacteriaceae bacterium | reverse complement strand
TTCCATTTTGGAAAATTTCGTTCATCGGCCAGTTGATCCCCCATTTCAAGCATTAGTTGACTCATTTGAAGAATACCACCCATGTCAAGAGAAGCGCTAAACTCATCAGATGGGGCATGGTAATTTTGGCTGCGATAAAGTTCATGTTGCTCTCTTCCCCATTCAGGGCCATTTTCAACGCTATTAATACCAATCTTTCCATAAAAACATGGGATGCCCAGCTTCGCAAAATGGATGTGATCTGAACGGAAGAAATATCCCTTTTCCATGTTGGTATCCGGTACAATCTCCAGTTGGTACTTATCACAAACCTTCCTGGCATAATCATCCATTTCTGATTGTCCGAATCCGATGATCTCAATGTCCCTGGTGCGGCCAATCCCGTATAAGGCATCTATATTGATATTGGCCACGGTTTTTTCAACCGGATAAATTGGATTTTCTGTATAGTACTGCGAACCAAGCAGACCTTGCTCTTCAGCGGTTACCGCCAGGATGATTACTGAGCGCTCCGGTTTGGTTGCCAATTGCGCAAACTGCCGGCCAATTTCCATGATGGCTGCAGTGCCGGAGGCATTGTCCACCGCACCGTTGTATATAGAATCTCCGTTTATTTTTTCCCCGATACCAAAATGGTCCCAATGCGCTGAATAGATAATGGTTTCATCGGGATATTTAGTCCCGGTAATCTTACCAACTACATTTTTTGAAACATTAAATTCCAATGTGTGCTCCATTCCATAGGAGTAGTATGCATCGAGGCTATAGGGTTTGAATCCAGATTCAGTTGAACTAGTCAGCGCTGTTTCTAAATCGTAACCAGACAGGTTGAAAAGCTCCGCAGCCCTGTCCCTGGTGATCCAGCCTTGTAACTTGCAGTCCGCTAAATTTTTATGTTCCATATCCAGTACCATCTGGTTTCCTCCCCATCCGCCTCTTACCACGCTCCATGGATACCCTGCGGCATCTGTTTCATGAATGATCAGCACTCCGTCCGCACCCTGTCTGGCGGCCTCTTCATATTTGTATGTCCACCTTCCGTAATAGGTCATGGCATTCCCTCTAAACAGGCTGTCATTCTTGGTCCTGAACCCAGGATCATTTACTATTACCACTGCAGTTTTACCCTTCATGTCTAGTCCCTGGTAGTCATTCCAATCATATTCAGGAGCCACAATCCCGTAACCCACAAAGACCAACTCCGAGTTTTCAATTGAAGTAGCTTCTTCTACCCGGGTAGTCCTGGCAGCAAAATCATCCAGAAATTCCAGGTTTAAATCTCCGGATTTGGTTTGTATGGCCATTACCGGTGCTCGTTCACTGGATATCTGTACCAGTTCAACTTTTTGAAAATAGCTGTCCTTGTTTCCTGGTTCTATGCCGGCTTTTTCAAATTCGTCCCTGATGTAGTTTACCGTTATCTCTTCTCCTTCTGTGAAAGGCATGCGTCCCAGAAAGTGATCAGAAGCTAATTGTGACAGGTAAGTGGTTAACCGGAGACTGTCCACTGTAAGCCGATTGGTGGTGTTTTCAGCTGGGGTTCCACAACCTATAACTACGATTAAAATAATGGGGACCAGGTATTTCATTGGTTAGAATTTTGTTTAGTGAGTGGGTTAGCTAATCCGAATTTTGTTTTTTTCCCAAATCTAATGAATTCAACTGGTGTATGTTGGCCGAGTTATGAAGCGCCCTTATCTCTTCCTCGGATAAAGCCCGGTTAAAAACAGCCAGGCCACCGAAATATCCGATGGTGGCTTCTTTTAGCATGCTACCTACCGCATACCTTGCCCCCACCGTAAAATCTGAACCACCACCCGGCTTGGTTTCACTGTGCAACGCTGAATCATAACAGAATATACCTTTGCCGTGATAGTAAGGATTCATCCCCCGATCTTGGCCATTTGGTCCCTCCTGAGTAAAGTAGGGATCATTCCTGCGGTCCTTTTCCGGATCCAATTTCCGTGGCTCAAATACACCATTTATATATGCTTTTATGTATTCCCCGTCGTAAGTGAAAGCCAGAGTGCACCATTCCTCCTCGGGCACTTCCTGTGAGGTCGCTGCATAATCCGCACACCAGGGGAACTTGCTGCCATCGGCCCTTGCGGTCACTCCTCCCTCTCCGGATATATGAGGGGTGAGCTGCCTGGGGGCACCATAAGTGGGCATGTTCATCAATAAGGCATACTGACGGGTCCCCGTATCGTCGTGTGCCCCTTTACCCTCGCTCCACATTCCCGCTATGGTTCGACTTTGATTCAAATCAACCAGGCGTACTACGGCAAACATACTTACCTGTGCCTGAGGTCCGCAAATGTTCAGGTCGCCGGTTTCATTATATGGTATTTTAAGATATTGTTCACCGTTGAAAGAGGCTGAATATCCCGAATACGGGCCGCCAACCATCCTTGCTATAGGCCCTGAAACTTCGATCAACTCATGCTGCTGCTTTCCACCGGTAGATTTCCGGTTGGAACCAGGGGGTTCACCAAAGGTCCAAAAAGAAACAAGTCCCGGGGTGTTTAAAACTACCGTCGGATCTCCTATAAGCTCTTTATTCTCAGAGCAACCTGACGGCAAGCATAAACTAATTAAAAGCATATAAAAACAGGCAACCGGTTTCGAATAGATGGTAGTTCTACGCACTTGAATTTCATGAATTTCGGATGAATGCTGGCGCTTCATATAAACTGGATTATTACTTTCTCTTGCTTGAGAACATTTTACATCTGCATGGTCGGACTATACTGACTCAATTTATTTAATATTCGCTAATTTCAGGGTATAAGAAAATCCCGTTATGCGCTTATTAGTTTCTATGGTAATAATACTTTCCGCCGTTGGTTGTGGCAATTCTAATCAACATAGCGGTTTGCCTACTTCCACCAATATTGAAAACCTTATGACTACTCCGGTAAAAGACATTCATAGTAATGCTGAGCCTGGCCAGGCGATAATGCAGCATTTAAAGTGGAATGCTGAAATTGATTTTGACAGCATGCGTATCCTGGGCAAAGCATCCATCAGAATCTCCAGGGATCCTAAAGCTGATATACTGATCCTGGATACAAAGAATCTGCTGATTGACAGCGTTAAAGCCGGGTCTGAAACCAGAGAAACACCAGTTGATTTTTCTCTGGGCAAATTTGATGAAATCCTTGGCAGCGCCCTGGAAATAGATCTACCGCCTGATGCCGATTGGGTGCATGTTTACTACCAGACTGGCGATGGGGCAGAGGCGCTGCAATGGTTAAGCCCACAGCAAACCGCCGGCAAACAGCATCCTTTTCTATTTACCCAGTCACAGGCAATTCTGGCCAGAACCTGGATCCCTTTGCAGGATAGCCCCGGCATTCGGTTCACCTATGAGGCTTCCGTAAAAGTTCCGCCGGAACTACTGGTACTAATGAGTGCCGAGAATCCCCAACAGAAAAACCAGCAGGGTATTTATCAGTTTAAAATGGAGCAACCAATCCCCGCATACCTGATGGCACTGGCTGCCGGTAATATAACCTTTCAATCGCTTGGGAGCCGGTCCGGCGTCTATGCAGAACCAGAATTGATTGACAGCGCAGCCTATGAATTTGCTGAATTGGAAGAAATGATCTCCATTGCAGAAGGTCTTTATGGTCCCTACCGCTGGAACAGGTACGATATTATCGTACTACCTCCCAGTTTCCCTTTTGGTGGTATGGAAAACCCTATGCTAACATTTGCCACTCCCACCATTCTGGCGGGTGATCGGTCGTTAACTTCCCTGGTAGCTCATGAGTTGGCCCATAGCTGGTCTGGTAATCTGGTAACCAATGCCACCTGGGAAGATTTCTGGTTAAACGAAGGGTTTACCGTTTACTTCGAAAATAGGATCATGGAAGCACTTTATGATAGTGAATATTCGGAAATGCTGGCGCTGCTTTCACTACAGGATTTAAAAGCTGAGGTGGATGAAATGACCAAAAACAAACAGGCTGGAGACACTCATTTGAAGCTGGATCTTAAAAATCGCAATCCCGACGATGGTGTAACCACTATTGCTTATGAAAAAGGATACTTCTTCCTGCGCTGGCTGGAGGAAAGATCAGGACGGGCTTTATGGGATAAATTCCTGATCCGGTACTTCGATGAAAATGCCTTTCAAAGCATGACAACGGAGCATTTTCTTTATTATCTAAAAAAGAACCTTATTGAAAAGCAGCACCTAAATATCTACCAGGATGAACTGGATGAGTGGGTATATCATTCCGGGCTTCCCGAAAGCCTCCCGGTACCCCGGTCTGGTAAGTTTGAAAGGGTTGATATGGACCTTGATATATGGCTTAATACCGGAACCTTTCCCTCCACGGATCAATGGAGCACACATGAATGGTTACATTTTATCCGCGGATTGCCCAATGACCTGGATCATGCAGCGGTAATTTCTCTGGACGAAACCTTTGATCTTACTGGTAGTGGGAACGCAGAAATTCTTGCTGCCTGGTTTGAAAAAGCCATTGTCTATGATTACAAACCGGCTTATCCTGCAATTGCTGAGTTTCTGAAAAAAGTAGGGCGTAGAAAGTTTCTCAGTCCACTGTACCGGGCTTTGGCCAATACCCCGGAAGGTAAAGAATTTGCCACTGAAGTATACGAAGAAGCCAGGCCAAATTACCACTTCGTTTCGGTAAACAGTATTGATGAGATACTGGATTATGAATGATGGATTCTTAAAAATAATGATGAATTGTACTATTATGGCGCAATCAGCATAGATTTTTCATATTGATTTTCAGAAAAATCCAAAATTTATCAAAATGAGAGAGCTTTCAATTTCTCGAATCAGGTAGCCCGACTACCAGCGGCAATAACTTTCTCTTTTTCAAACAATTAACTATAAGTTGATTTTATTAATGTCTTTTCGGGACAAATCCGGTACACTTATTGTTTCTGCTAAACTGCAGAAGCTCATTTATTATGTGGTACACAAGACTTTTTCAGCTGTTAGGCCTTTCGTTTATATTTTTGTTTAACTCCTGTTGGCAGAAAGACCTGTCTAAGAACACGGCCGATGATGCTACGGAGTATGAACTTGCTGTGTGGAGTGACACAGATGAGGAAAATATTGAAAGACAACCCAATATCTGGGATATTACTCAAAGGCATAATTCCTTTAACACCTTCTCTCTGCTGATGGAAGTTGCCGGCCTTGAAGAAACGTTGAAAGCAGACCAGGAAATCACCGTACTGGCTC
This sequence comes from Cyclobacteriaceae bacterium, assembly GCA_021604845.1. Classification (GTDB taxonomy): domain Bacteria; phylum Bacteroidota; class Bacteroidia; order Cytophagales; family Cyclobacteriaceae; genus SZUA-3. The sequence continues at coordinate 18,125 of BQJT01000056.1, read as the reverse complement.
CTACCGAAGAAGCTTTTAGCCTGCTGGGAGAAGGCTCTATAGTGGAGTTATTAAAGGAGGACAACCGGATCATCCTTGAAGAATTGTTACTCAGCCATATCATTCCTGAAGTTTACCACTCAGTGGATTTGCTCGACGGTGAGACCAGAACCACATTAAGCGGTCGACGCCTGACCATACAGAGAAATGCAAACATCAAGTTGAGCAATGCTACAGTTACTACCGCCGATATTGCTGCCAGTAACGGGGTAGTACATGTAGTCGATCAGGTAGTCCTGGCAAAATAAACCCACGCTCCGAAACAACTGCCTCTGAAGCGTGGGTACACAAATTAGTAGATGAAAGTGTTTTCCTTTATCATAGCGTCCGCTACTCTACGACGAGCGTCTTTCAGGTTGCAGGGTTCAGCCTTGGTAAACCGCTTTAATCCCAACAGCATCAGGCGCAGTTCGTCTCCTTCAGCAAATGCATATATCGCTTGTCTTCCGGCAATCAATGTCTGGTCCAATGCGTAGTATAAATATATTTTGCTGAGGTCTGCCTGGTATGCACATTTGTCTTTACCGCGGGATGCCGCCAATTTCTCAGTGCGCAATAAAGAGGACTCCGCAGTATAGATCTGAATGAGCATATCGGCGATGTGCATCAATATCTCTTGTTCTTCATTTAACTTCGTCATATACTTTTGAACCGCTGCCCCGGCTATCATTAGTGCCGCCTTTTTCAAATTTGCAATTACCTTTTTTTCCTGTTGCAGGAAACCAGGGTCCTCCTCTGCATTGAAGTCGGGGATGCTCATCAATTCCGCAGCTACTTTCTGAGCCGAACCCATTAAGTTTAGTTCACCCTTTATTCCTTTTTTCAACATCATATCAAGGATCAGCATGCGATTTATCTCGTTGGTCCCTTCAAAAATCCTGTTGATTCGTGCATCCCTATAGGCACGGTCCATTGGCGCATCGGCGCTATAACCCATGCCGCCAAAGATCTGAACACCCTCATCCACCACAAAATCCAATGTTTCAGATCCATGCACCTTGAGAATGGCACATTCAATGGCAAAATGTTCTACGGATTTCAATCTTGCTTTAGCGGGTTCCATGCCTTTCGCCTCCAATGCATCGTACGCATCGTCTATGTTTTGACCTGCGCGATAATGTGCGGCCTCACTGGCATAAGTATGTGCTGCCCCTTCTGCCAGTTTTTGCTTGATCGCCCCATAACTGGAGATGGGTTTACCAAATTGTTTGCGCTCATTGGCATATTTTACTGATCGATCGAGTATGGCCTTACAAGCGCCAACTGCCGCCACTCCCAGTTTAATTCGTCCGATATTCAAAATATTTACGGCAATTTTGAATCCCTTCCCTCGCTCTGAAAGCATATTCTCCACCGGTACCTTGCAATCATTAAAGAAAATCTGGCGGGTAGAGGATCCTTTTATTCCCATCTTTCTTTCTTCCTCGTTCATGGTCATTCCACCAAACTCTTTTTCAATGATAAACGCCGTCAGGTATTTGTCATCTTCAATTCTGGCAAACACTGTGAGCACATCTGCAAACCCTCCATTGGTGATCCACATCTTTTGCCCGTTGATCAGGTAATGTTTGCCATCAGCAGTCAGTGTCGCTTTGGTTTTTGCGGCGTTTGCATCGGAACCTGAATCCGGCTCTGTTAGACAATATGCGGCCTTCCATTCTCCTGTGGCTAATTTTGGCAGGTACTTCTGCTTTTGTTCTTCAGTTCCGTAGTACAAAATAGGCAGCGTTCCTATTCCTGTATGCGCTGACATTGCCACTGCGAAAGAGTGACCTGCTCCCAGTACTTCAGCGATCAGCATACTGGTATTAAAGTTCATTCCAAAACCACCGTAGCGTTCCGGCACGGAGGTCCCCAGCAGCCCCAACTCACCAGCCTTGTCCATTAAAGAAGGCATCAGATCCGGGTGCTTCATGCTGTCGATTTCGTCAAGCCTGGTATAGACTTCCTGGTCTAAAAAGTCCTGGCATGATTGCTTGATCATCAGCTGCTCTTCATTGAAATCTTCCGGGATAAAAATATTGGAAGCATCGGTCTCCTTAATAAGAAACTCACCCCCTGTTATCACCTTGATGGCATTTTTTACTTCGGTACTCATAATGTTTGAACTAATTCAACAACTCATATATCCCTGCAACACCCTGGCCTCCGCCTACGCAGGCGGTAACCATTCCGTATTTTTGACCTTTGCGGCGTAATTCACTAAAAAGCTGTACGGAAAGCTTGGCACCACTACAACCCAACGGATGGCCCAACGCAATAGCACCCCCGTTTACATTTACCTTTTCGGGATCGAAATCGAGCTTTCGGATAACTGCCAGGGATTGTGAAGCAAAGGCTTCGTTTAACTCAATTAGGTCGATCTGTTGTTGGGTAAGCCCTGCCAGGTCAAGTGCTTTAGGTACCGCAGCTACCGGCCCAATACCCATTATCCTTGGATCCACACCCGCCGCCGCATAACTCACCAATCGGGCAATAGGTTGCAATCCCAACTCTTTCATGCGCTTTTCTGACATTACCAGTACAAAAGCCGCGCCATCTGAGGTTTGAGAGCTGTTGCCAGCAGTTACGCTGCCACCCTGGGCAAACACGGGCTTCAGCCTGGCCAAGGCCTCCAAACTGGTATCAGCCCGGGGGCCTTCATCAGTGTCGACCACATATTTTCTCTGTTGCTTTTTGTTGTCTTCATCCAGGTAAGTTTCTTCAACTTCAATTGGCACAATTTCTTCTTTAAACTTTCCCTGTTTGATGGCATCGATAGCCTTGAGATGGGAATTGTATGAAAACTGGTCCATATCCTCTCTGGATATTTGATAATCCTTGGCTACCTCTTCCGCGGTGAGTCCCATACTGGTATAGTATTCCGGGTGCTTGGTGGCAATTTTATAGTTCAATGCGGTTTTCCATCCCATAACCGGGACCAGCGACATTGATTCAGTACCCCCTGCAATAATGCAATCCGCCATGCCGGCATGAATCCGCGCGCTGGCTATGTTGATGGCCTCCAATCCCGATCCACAATAACGATTAATTATCATTCCCGGAACTTCAATCGGTAGTGACAACAGTGAGATCATGCGCCCCATCTGCATCCCCTGTTCGGCTTCTGGTACAGCATTTCCTACGATCAGGTCATCGATTGAACCCGGCTCCAGTCCGGGTACAGATGCCAGCAGGTGTTTAATAACATCCGCCGCCAGGTCATCGGGTCTGGTAAATCTAAACCCACCTCTTTTAGCTTTGCCAACTGCCGTTCTAAATCCGGCTACTACGTATGCATTCATCTCGATTTAATTTCTTAATGGTTTGCCGGTGGTCAGAATACTTTGAATACGCTCCAAAGTTTTCCTTTCACCGGTTAATGATAAAAATGCTTCTCTTTCCAGATCCAGAAGATACTGTTCAGAGACTTCAGTGGGGTAACTAAGGTCCCCTCCGCACATGGTATAGGCCAGCTTGCTGGCAATTTTAGCATCATGCTCAGAAATATAACCTCCCATTTTCATGCCAGTTATTCCTGCCAGGAACAAGGCCATACCGCCTTTTCCCTGAACTTTTATATCTGTTCTGGGTACAGGCTGGGTATAACCAGCCTCCGCTAAGGCAAGTACCGCCCTTTTAGCATCCGCGATCTGCCTGTCTTTATTGATAGAAATCTGATCCTGCGGCCTCAGGATATCCAGGTCTCGTGCTTCCAGTGCCGAAGTTGCAACTTTAGCGGTAGCAATATTCATGAAGGTATTTTGCAGCGCATTGTACTCTACATCTCCGTTTTGCATACGGTCACTGACTCTCAGCGTAAGTTCCTTGGTACCCCCACCGCCTGGAATTACTCCGGCACCTACTTCTACCAGTCCTATATAGGTTTCTGCAGCCGCCTGAACCTGATCTGCATGCATGGTTAGTTCACATCCACCACCTAGAGATAACCCATGTGGCGCAACTACCACCGGAACACTGGAGAATCGAGCCCGTGCAACGGTATTTTGAAACTGCCGGATCATTAAATCTATCTCCTCATACTCTTGCTCAATGGCGTACATAAATACAATTCCCAGGTTGGCTCCGGCTGAAAAGTTTGCTCCCTGATTACCGATCACCAGGCCGAGAAAATCCTTTTCAGCAGTTGAAATTGCATTATTGATCCCTTCGATTACCCCGGAACCCATGGTATTCATTTTTGAGTGGAACTCAAGATTCAACACGCCGTCGCCAAGGTCGAACAGGGAAGCTTCCTTGTTTTCCCATAGCGTACTGGTTGATCTCAGGTTATCAAGAATAATCAAATCACCCCTGCCTGGAATCTCCCGGTAAGATTTGCTTTCCAGGTCATAGTATTTCTTTGTCCCCTGGTCAATTTGATAAAAGCTGCTACACCCGTTTTCCAACATTTCATAAACCCATGCATTTGGTTTGTATCCCATGGCTTCCATACGGGGCAGCACCTCCTGAACACCTACTGCATCCCAGGTTTCGAATGCGCCCACTTCCCAGCCAAAACCAGCACAAATTGCATCGTCAATACGGTATAACTCGTCAGCGATTTCAGGAATTCTGTTTGATACATATTGAAACAGGCCAAAGAAACTGTGACGGTAAAACTCACCAGCCTTATCCTCGCCAGCCAGCAATATTTTATAGCGGTCCTTTACATTTTCAATGGACTTAGTCCCATCTAGTGTGGCGAAATTTGCTTTACTCTTAGGCTTATACTCCATGGTACCCAAGTCCAGCGTAAGAATTTTGGTTTTTCCTTTTTCGTCCTTGGTCTTTTTATAAAACCCCTGTCCCGTTTTATCTCCCAGCCAGTTCTTTTGCTCCAGTTTGATTATTGACTCCGGAAGTTTAAACACATCCCTGGCTTCATCCTGTTCAAGGCTCTGGTACAGATTTGCAGCTACCTTGATCATGGTATCCAGCCCTACAACATCGGAGGTCCTGAAGGTCGCGGATTTTGGCCGGCCAATTACCGGTCCGGTAAGTTTATCTATCTCGTCGATGTTAAGGCCAAGGTCCTCCATGGTCTTAACCACTTTCATTATACCGTAAATACCAACCCGGTTGGCAATAAATGCCGGTGTGTCTTTGCATAATACAGTGGTTTTTCCCAGAAACTTGTCCCCGTACTGCATAAAGAAGTCGACTACTTCAGGATCGGTCTTCTCTGTAGGAATCACCTCCATTAGCTTAAGATACCTGGGAGGATTAAAGAAGTGTGTGCCGCAAAAGTGCTTCTGAAAGTCGTCACTCCTTCCATCGATCATCAGGTGAATAGGAATCCCCGAGGTGTTGCTGGTTATCAAACTGCCGGCAGTACGGTATTTCTCAACCTGTTCAAATACCTTTTGTTTGATTTCAAGGTTCTCCACCACCACTTCTATTACCCAATCACAATCGGCGATCCCGGGCATATCATCTTCGAAATTACCCAGGCTGATCAGGTCAACAAGGTCTTTATGATACAATGGTGCGGGCTTTGCGGAAACCGCCGCTTTGAATGAATCGCTTACAATCCTATTGCGTACCGCAGGGTGTTCCAGGGTGAGGTTTTTTGATTTTTCAGTTTCATTCAATTCCCTGGGGACAATGTCCAGCAAAAGAACCTTTACCCCTACATTTGCTAAATGGCAGGCTATTCTGGAACCCATGATTCCTGAGCCCAATACGGCAGCTTTATTTATGGTTTTTTTCATATTTCTGGTTGGAACCGGTAATTTGACTTAAGTCGTTTTCTTCAACGATCTGGTTAATCTGTTGGATAACTTTAAAAAATATTCTCAATTCTTTCTCCGATATATTTTTATATACAAACTGATTAAAAGCGACTACGGTTTCAAAGGCAATTTCTTTTTTTTGTTGTCCCATTTTGGTAAGGAAAACCCGTACCATACGTCGATCAATAGCATCCACTTTCCGGTAAATCAGTCCTTTTTCCTCCATACTTTTGAGCATGCGTACCAGACTACGCGACTCCAGACCGATCAAAGGGGCGATCTTAGTGGCTGGAGTACCTTCAGTAGAATTAATATTCAATAACACGAAACCTATTGAGGTAGTAATATCATTTTTAAGTGCCTCCTGATTGTACATACGATTGATGGCATGCCAGGCAGTTTTAATATTATAATCAACGGTTTCTTCCCTCTTCATTCAGATTGATCCTTAGGTATAAATATACTAATAATTTCTTATGCATGCATAAGAAATTATGTGATCTTTGTTACTGGATCCTAGATCTTGTATTCTTATATTGGCAACTCATGACCAATGATGACAGCAGAATAAATTACCTCAAGATATACGGATTATTTGCAGGTCCCGTATGCTTTACCATGATGCTGCTTATGCCCAACCCGCTGCCACTGGATGAACAAGCGTGGAAGGTACTGGCAGCTGCCTCCTGGATGATCATCTGGTGGGTCACTGAGGCTGTACCAATTTTTGCTACCGCTCTCATCCCCATGACCCTAATGCCGCTATTGGGGGTCTTCTCAATAAAAGAGTCCACTGAACCCTATGCAAATCCCATTATTTTTTTATTTATGGGTGGGTTCCTGATCGCATTAGCCATGGAAAAATGGAACCTGCATAAGCGCATAGCACTTACCTTGATCAGCATGACCGGCACCAAGGCCAATGGGATTATTCTGGGATTCATGTTGGCAACTTTTGTGCTTAGCATGTGGATTAGTAATACTGCTACCGCGGTGATGATGCTACCCATAGCCATGTCGGTAGTGTCCTTACTGGTGCATGAACTTGGGCTGAATCGAGAGGATCGGCGATTTAAGCGTTTTGCACTTAGTTTGCTGCTGGGAATTGCATATTCCGCCAATATCGGCGGAGCTGCCACCATTATTGGTACCCCACCAAATGTAGTGATGGTTGGATACCTCAAGGAATTCTATGACTTTGACCTGGCCTTCGGCAGTTGGCTGCTGATCGGATTGCCAATTTGCTTGATAATACTGGGAATAACCTACTTAATGCTGGTACATTGGCTTTACCCCAATAAACTAGGACATCTGGAGGGCTCCGAGGAAATTATTAAACGCGAATTACGTAAAATGGGACCAATTTCCCTCCCTGAAAAAAGAGTATTGGGTATTTTCCTGGCCACTGCCCTGGGATGGATTCTGCTGCAACCTATTAATTCATTGATAGGGAAACCTTTGCTAAACAATACTGTAGTAGCCATGGCAGGGGGAACATTAATGTTCTTTGTTCCTTTGGACCTGAAGGAAGGCAAATTTCTACTTGACTGGAAGTATACCGAAAAGCTTCCCTATGGAATTTTACTGTTATTTGGCGGAGGACTTTGTCTCGCTCGTGCCATGGAAATTACCGGAATTATTGAGTGGGTTGGCAACTTCATCTCCGAAAAAGGACCATACCCTTTCTGGATACTGGTATTACTGTTAACTGCGGTAATGCTTTACATGACTGAAATAATGAGTAACGTGGCCCTGGTTACCATATTCTTACCCGTAGTAATTGGCATTGCCCAGGGGCTGAATATTCCTGGAATGATGTTGGTTGCACCGGTAACCATTGCCGCCAGTTGCGCGTTTATGATGCCTATCAGCACTCCACCCAATGCCATCGTTTTTGCCAGCGGTCACATTAGAATGAAGGACATGATTCGTGCCGGATTCTTTCTAAATATTCTTAGCATCTCGATAATGGTACTTTTTGCTATTACCGTGCTGAAGTGGCTGGTGTAAATTACAATTTACCGGGTTAGTTACTCGGTGCACCAGCATCGACCCAGCAACTAATTATATCAATCTCCTGGCTGGTCAATCTGGAATCAGCAGAGGAGGGAGGCATGGAATAATCGTTGATCCTTTGCTTAATCTGGCCTGCACGAGCCCTTACAATCCCGAAGATGGTGAAATTCCGGATAGACCTGTCGACTCCATCATGGCATTGGGGGATGACACACTTACTTGATAGAATGGGCTTAATATGATCAGTATAACTGATCTCGTCCGGACAGGTAAAAGCTCCGAAGAGTTCTTCTTCGTTTTCATAAGCACAGGATGAACCCATGGTTATAAAAATAAAAAACAACATAATTTTAGTCATCCGACCAGGTATGTGCGGGTGGCACCTTAACATTAATAAACTATTCTACTTCAGTGGCAACAAACAATATACATTGCATCTTAAGAGCTATCAAGTTTAGCAATGATGATTATTTGATCTCAAAACTTGCAATCACTGACGCGTTGAGCGTAATGGCCATAAACTCAACATTTGACTGATACTCTGATACATCCATGGCTTCCATGGCCCGGGCCCGGTATAACACCGGCTGATGTTGATCAATTTCACGCACTTCAAGCACTGACCCCAGTTGCGCACCGATACCGGTGAGCATATATCCGGCTTTGTCTTTGGCATTTTTCAATGCTTGCAATTTTAGTTCTTGTTGGTATTGATTGATATCAGAGTGAGTATAGCTGGCAATACTTATGTTATTAATACCCCGTTGGTCCAATCTTTCCAGTAAGTCGTTCATTCGTTTCAGGTCTGCTACTTTTAACTTGAAGCTTTTAGTGGCGAGGAATTCCTCCGACCGCTGTTTCTTCCAATCCCAGTTATATCCGTAAATGCTTTCGATAGTCAGGTCGCCGGATGCAAACCCTTCGGACTTTATGGCTTTTACCAACTCAGCTTCAAGTTTATCCATTTCAACCTTCCTCCTTCCATTAAGGTATTCCTTTAGGGTAATTCTGAAATAGATTTCGTTGGGCGTGACCTCCATTTCAGCTTCACCGGTAACTTCAATTTTTTTTACCGGGTTTTCGGGTTGGGACAGGGCCAACAAAGGAACGAAAAAAAGAAAAATAAAAATCAAACGACTTGTGTTCATAGTTTCGGTTTTATTGTTTGAATTGAGCGAACAAGAATCAGGCCAGCTTGATATGAGCGTACCTCCCATCCCGGCATCCAACCTTGCTCCGAATCTGGTTCAGTACAAAAATACAGTCAAAATTTTGGGTAAGAAAATAATAATGCCTACCACCAAAGCTGTGATTGCCGCTACCAATACGGCTCCCGCTGACAAATCCTTGATCCTCTTTATTTTCGGGTTGGGTGCGTTGCTGTAAAGGTCTGCTAAACCCTCGATACTGGTATTGATCATCTCCATGGCAAATACTGCTCCGATTACCAGGATTAAAATTAGCCATTCAAAGCGGGTTAAATTCAAAACAATTCCCAAAATTATTGCGGCCAGGGCTGCCAGAAAATGTACCCGAGCATTAAATTCATCTTTAAAAACGGTACTGATGCCACTCAGGGCGTAAGTGAAACTTTTAAAAAATTTACCGGGGTTCATTGCATCGGCTGAGTTAAATAATAAGTCATAGATACCTGGTTTTATATACGCTATCCAAACAAATTGAGCCAACGCAACAGGTCTATTTAGTAAGATCTTTAATTATTTGGTAATTGCTTCTGGTAACCTCAAAAAGTTTATCCTGTTGATGAAATAACCGGTCTGTAACCTGATCTGAATCAATTATCTCAAAAAACTTAGTGGTGATTCTATCTTTCAGAAACGGTATGTCATCCCTGAGATTGATGAACCAGTCCAGGGCTTCAATATCTTCAAGGAAATATCTTAGTTTATGATGAGAACCCAGCGAAATAATCTTTGAGTTCAAGCCAAATGGTATCATTTGTGCATGACCACGGGTTCCCAAGGTGAGTTCCATATTGCTATAGGTTTCGTAGGTTTCCCGCGGCAATGAGTACTGAAGATTAACACTTTCATAAGGAACATTATGTGCATCCAGAGTAAGCTCAAATTTTGAATCATTTTCCAGGTGGCATATATTATAAATTGTATAACCCAGGCGACTAATTTCCTTTAGAGCCAGCGCCACCTGACCCAGTATATTATATATTTCGGAGCCATATCGGAGGTGGTACCGGTCATAGGCGATATTAACCCCCACATTTTTAGTGGTTATCTTTTTTGGCGCTGATTTGTCTACTTTTCTTATTACGGTGGTTGGGCAAGGCTGAAACCGGATCCTTGAGGACAGGGGTTCTCCAACCAGTGATTCAACCGCCCTGATGCTACCCGTATTACGCAAACTGAAAAATGAGGCTTTCTCCATGATCTTTTTCAGATTGTGAACAAATAGCGCTCCTGGTTGCTGACCAATAAAAAAATTATAGCCAATGGCATAAACCAAAAGGGGTACTTCTATTTTTTCTAACAGTTGTTCCGATATGGCCCATTGCCAGCCAGATATGGAGTTTGGGTTGGAATCCGGTAATAGCAACCCTCCTCCACCGATCACCATATAAACTTGTTGATTGATCTGCTTTACCGTTTCTTCAGTAACCGGGTGGGTCACGTTCTTCAGCACCCAGCGGGTCGGAGTTATCAGGTTGAAATTGTCCCTTACGGTTTTAGACAGTACGGTGTCTCCAGCATTTTCCCATCCGCTGAAGTATGAAAAATGCGTGGCTGTTCTCTTACCTTTTCCTTGTTCAGTGAAAAGATAATGTTTATTCCGAAGTGCAAATGATCCCAGCCGGATAAGCCTTCGCCGTAATTCTCCCCGGTTTTTTTGAAAAAATAATGACTGCATTGCCAGTTGTTTGGCGCTGATTCCAGAAACATTGACGGGGATTTTTGGGAATACTTTCACTAACATATTGACTCTTGAGGCTTTTTTTAGGTGGGCCTTAAACACCCTGTTGTCAAAGGTTGAATGGTTACTCTTTTTAGCATATACAAACAATGCAGAGCCATAATATCCCACGCTAATCACCTTGAAATACTGTGAAAACAAGTGGTAAAGGCTAGCCCGATTGAAATAATGAATGTGGGGCTTCCAAATAGTTTGTTTCATGGATCCATACATATGCAGCTCCAGGGATGGAAATTCGAATAGTACTTTGCCTTCTTCGTTTAGAATTGCTACACATCTTTTAAGAAATTCATGGGGGTCAAGTACGTGCTCCAGGGTATGAAAGCAGCATACCGCTCCAAATTTTTTTGGGGGCGTAAATTCTTCTAACAGCCCCTGGTGCTGTTCAAAACCGTATTGAGCCGCTGAATAATTTGCATAACCCGGGTCCGGCTCAAGTCCACAGGCTGTTTTCCCTGACAACTTAAGTACATGCACAAAGCTGCCAATAGAGCTTCCTACCTCCAGAATTTCATCCATTTCAGCAATAAACTCACGGTAATAATGAATTCTTTTGAAAGCCCTGCGGTCCAGCTCCTTGATCTTAATGACATCGGGGGTCTCACTACCTTGACGCGCCTGTTTGGTAAATTCACCGGTGGTATAAATTTCCTGATAGCTCTGGTTTGGCTGGAAGAGGTGGCCACAGTTCAGACATTCATGAATTTCAATCTTGAAATCTTCCCTGGAATCCCTGAAAGTGGTTTTGATTTTTTTTGCAAAACAAACCGGGCAACTCATTGGCTAAGGTTTAAAAAATGAATGTACTGGTAAAAATTCATGGTAAATCACCGGGTTCTTTGTTTATAGCAGGTCCAGGTAGGTTCTAAAACCCACCAGACTAGCTGGGTGCTCCATTACTTGCAATTTGCTTTGGGTATTAGGTACTTTTCCGATTTCACCGTTTTGCGTAAAGTTATTCTGGTAATTCATTATATGCAATTTACCAGTAACCAGATGGGTTTAAACGCTATTTTTTATAATTTGGGAATAGCAGACCAAAGCATATAAGAATTACACCCTGAATCATGACAAACTCCAAATATCAAGCAACTAGACCCAACCGCAGAAAATTTGTAAAAGATCTGGCAATCTCCGCCACTGCTTTTACCATTATCCCCCGACACGTTCTTGGTGGCACCGGCTTCATTGCTCCCAGTGACAAGGTAAATATTGCTGTGGTTGGCGTGGGAGGTAGAGGAAAGCAGAATGCTGCGGAACTATTGAAATTATCAGATGTCCAGGTTACCGCTATCGCCGATCCTGCGGAATACTGGGATCTTGGAAGATTCTATTATAAATCCCTGGCCGGAAAGGGACCAACCAGGGAAATGATCGAGGATCACTATTCGGCTAGCACACCCAACTTCAGAGTGGCAGAGTACGATGATTTTCGGGAAATGCTGGAAAAAGAACAGGCTCTGGATGCGGTACTTTGTGCGACTCCAGATCATAACCATGCCTACGTCTCTTTAGTTGCCATGAAACATGACAAGCATGTTTATTGTGAAAAGCCTTTGACTCACAATCTCTGGGAGGCCAGAGAAGTGGGAAAGGTTGCCAGGGAAAAGGGGTTAGCTACTCAAATGGGGAACCAACTGCACAGCTCGGAGGCCCTCAGGCAGGCGGTTGAAGTTTTGCGATCCGGTGTGTTGGGGGATATAAAAGAAATGCATGCCTGGGTTGGCGCCAGCCGCTGGACAGATGGACTGGAAGGGCTACCCACTGACACCTCGATCCTGCCGGTTGATTTCAACTGGGACTTATGGCTGGGGCCCAGGGCCGATCGGGATTACAATGAAGTGTACGCTCCGGTTACCTGGCGTGACTTCTGGGATTTTGGTTGTGGTGCTATGGGAGACTTTGGCTGTCACGAACTGGACATTCCAACCTGGGGACTTGATCTTTCCGCCGCAAAAACCGTGGAGCTATTCCCTGCAGGATACAGCGATAAGGACATAGCACCACATGGGGAAATTGGTTATTTTGAATTTGACGGCGTAAACCAAAAAACTCCCATTAAACTTACCTGGTATGCCGGAGGATTACGCCCGCCACATCCTGAACTGATGCCTGAAAACCTGCAGCTGCCTGGTCGTGGTTCCATGTACATCGGTGAGAAAGGGGTGATGGTCTACCGGGTACGCCAGGAACCGGAATTGTACCCGGCATCGCTTAACGAGAAATTTAAAAAACATAAACCCACCCTGGCACCTACTAACGGGCATCATCGTGACTGGGTAGATGCCATAAAAGGAGGACCCGCGGCCAGTTCGAATTTCGATTATGCAGTTAGGTTAACTGAGATTACCTTGCAAGGAGTGCTCTCACTGCGGCTGGGAGGCCAGAAAATTTATTGGGACGCGGAAAACCTGAAAGCAGTAGGCGTACCAGAAGCTGATCAATTTATTAATGAGCCAGTGAGAAATGGCTGGGAGATGGCATAGCGACCATGATCATTAGACATCTGGATAAAGCGCCAAATATAAGTAATACCGCATTTATCGCTCCCAATGCTGCAATTTGCGGTGATGTATCAATTGGAGATAATGTGAGGGTGATGTTTGGAGCCCGGATCATTGCGGAGAACAGCTCCATCACCATTGGAGACAATTCGATCATTCTATGAAGCATCATTTTTTGCTGGTTAACACGATTTTCCTGGTGTCTATCCAATATCTGTTTGCGCAGCCTGAAATCCCGCCAACCTTCAATCAACAAATGCTGATGTCGACCCAGGGCAAATTGGATAATGTTGCCGGGTCACCGTATCAGTACGAGGAATTTAAAAAGGGAGATCTTTACTACGATGGTAAACACAAAGTGGAACAAATTCCATTACGGCTTAATATTTACAATGATCAACTTGAGTATAAAGCTAAAGAAGGGATTATGGCTTTTGGTAATCCACATCGTATCGACAGTGTGGTAATTGAAGGTGAAGTCTTGATTTTTTTTAGAACAAGCCGGGAAAATAAAATTTCCGGATTTGTGAAATTATTGAACCCCGAGAAGCCGTCATTATTGTCTAAGATGAAAGTTGAATTTTTTAAAAGAGAGGATAAGAAACCGTTTGATCTCGACGAACCAAAACCCGACAGGCTGGAACGTCTCGACGACATATATTATTTATGGAAAAGTGATCGTGACATCCAAAGAGTAAATTCTGTTAAAAAACTTATTAAGCTTCTGGGGAAACATAACTCTGAATTAACCGCATATGCCAAGGAAATGCGGGTCTCATTAGATGACCCTGAAGGATTGGTAAAACTGATTAATTACTATCATGAACTGGATTAGTGGCTACCCTCATTACCCCTCCGTTACCTGCCGGATCACACGGAGCCAGTTTAAACCAAGAATTTTCTTGATTCTTTCATCGCTGTAACCCAGCCTTTGCATCGCAATGGTGATCTGGGGAAAGTCACTGATGTCTTTAATTTCACGGGGCAGTTCAGGGCCTCCATCAAAATCCGAACCTATTGCCATGTGGTCCTCGCCAACCAAATTCACACCGTAATCAATCACCTTAGCCAGTTGATCTACATGCATCCAATACTGGTCAGGAATGGTTCCTTTGAATGTTAGCGGGACCTCTTTTGCAACTTCCTGGTCCACCTCTTTAAGGGTCCTGGCGGAGTGCTGTACCGTAGCCGGAGTAGTCTCATTCTGTGCTTTCTGCTGCCAGGCCCAGTATTTGGGATTGTTGAACAGGCTGCCGAAGTGAATGCCAATTACACCTCCTTTTGATGCGACCGCTTTTGCCGCTTCGTCGGTAATACAGCGGGGATGACCTACAATGCTGTAAAATCCCCCATGACTGTAGGTTACCGGATGTTTACTTGCCTCCACAGTTTGCAGGATTGCGTCATTTGAGGCATGGGCAACATTGATCACCATGCCCAGCCCATTCATTTCGGCGATGATCTTTTTCCCAAGATCGTTAATGCCTCCCCACCGACTGACGTCATTGCAGGTATCGATAAACGCATTGGTGGTATTGTGTGCAGTCAGCTGTATCGACCGGAGCCCTAAGCGATATAGCGCCCGGAGCAAATTCAGATCACCATCTAAGTCATAACCACCTTCCAGATCCAGGAAAGCCGCCATTTTCCCTTCCTTATTGATACGCTCGATATCAGACGCGTTGAGTGCCAGCTCGATCACGTCATTATTCTTTTCGATCTGGTCCAGCGCAAGATTCACCACTCGAAAGGTGTTTATTGTTTCCAGCCTCCCCGGATAATAATGTTCAGGTGTATAAACGGTGAAGAACATGGCATCCACGCCGCCCTCTTTGGCTCTTGGCAGGTCGACGGTCCCATCTGCATAACGCTGGCCAATATCAGTTCCCATCAACAGCTCACGGGTCATTACATGGGTATGTCCATCCATTACAAACGCGTTGTAGTGAAGCGCTGGCACCTGCCTTTGCAGGATATTGTTTCCGGACACAGGAGCGGATACCAGGGAATCTATCGGAACCAGGTTTCCCACCAGCGGAAGCATGGTTAATCTCTTTATTAGTTTTCGTCGTTCCATATGCTTATTGGTTCTAGATTTTTTATGATTATCTCTGGTGCTTGCACTACTGATCAAAGCCCCGTATATACGGACGGCTCGGTGGCCGCTTCCCGGTGTTGAATTGGGCACCCCGTGTAGTACGGTATTTCATATTCAGCATTGGTGTTTCGATGCGACGACCTACGGGAGAATAGCGGCTGTTCTCCCAATTGGATTCCATGTAATGGTTTACAATTCCGGTTGACAACAGCAACCGTTCTGCGTTGAATGGTTCTTTTTTAGTCACCATCATCTCGGTAATCCAATGCGGCTGGGCATTCGAGGCGTGGTATTGGTCAAACGGTCCGGCCCAACCAAGCATCGAGATGACGGTTGGTTCCTCAAGTCCTTCGATTTCACCGGCGTAGGTCCACCCTACATCCCTGCCACCAATTACCGCTGCCTTTGTTCCATCATTGTACTCCAGCAGGCACATGTTTGTCTTGGGGTACTGCTGAAAATGTCCAGACATCAGGTCAAAACTTTTAGCTACTGCATCCAGCAGCTTACTGGCCCAGGGATTGTTTTCGACCCATTTCCAGGTTTCAGGTCCCCGGATGGACTGTACCGCCCTGACCCCTGTTTCACCTCCCTTGCGACGTTCTACAAAGGCCTGAAGTACGTCAACAGCATGGAAAATGGCTCCTTCATCTGAGGCACCCCCAAGCATCACCGAATACTTAATGGGTGTATCGATATCAAGTTCTATCTCAGGCTTGCGGTAGTAAAGGGGAATAGATGAACCACCGGTCAATGGAAAGTTCAACTCACGGGATTTGTCAAACATCCACCTGGCCTCATCCCAATTGTAGGAGAGGTGCTTATCGTTAAAAACCGGTACCGAACGGTTACTCCGTTCGAAAACCTGGATAACCTGATTGTAGATCCACCAACGCGGCAAGAGCCAGTGTCCTTTGAGATCTGTTGCATAATTCCCGTGTTCTCCGACAATGACTACCCCATCCACCGCAAGTTCCTCACCCCCAAGAGTGACGGCTTCCCCTACGGTATTATAGATTGGAATGCCTTTCGCCTGGCATATTTTCTGGCCAAGTCCGCTTTGCTCAAGCTGATGAATGTACACGGACACCACCTCCACCCGCGAAGGCGTGTAGGCGCCCTGCCACCAATAACCATCCAACAGCTTGGTGATGATCCAATCCGCATGCGATCTTGTTGCAGCCCAATATGTGGTAAGACAGGCAATACGGGTTTTTTGCGCTTGCTGCGGAATTGTTCCTGATGCAACCCCCATCATGGTTGCCAAACCGACCATTCCGGTGACTCCCAGCATTTCACGCCGGGTTAAAAGAAAGTTCGGTCCGATCATTTCAGTAGTTGGGGATGGATCAACCGTCGCGGTGGTAATTTCTGGTTGTTTCTGTGCCATAATGGTTAGATTTTCAGTGACCAGACATGAATTAGTCTCACTGTCATTCGAAACAAATTAATACAATTAGCAACAATCGTTCAGTAATGTAAAGAAATAAGGGAGGATCCTTTCGTCCAATTTTAACAGGCCACATTTGGGATTGTATTTATTGTTGAGGAACTTAGGTTACTACCTGTAAAATTTGGGTTTTCAATATGTCGCTTAATTGGCACAAGAAAGACATAGCGTTTTTTTGGTTTTCAGGGACAATAAAGGACATTGTCCAATGTGAATAGTTATGAAGCAATCTGTATTATCGATGCACAAACTAATTTTTACTTGCTGTTGTTTCCTACTACTGTCAAACTGCTTTGGGCAATTTGAGAGGAATGATATAGTTAGAAACCAGTTAAGTGGCGGAAACCTACCCTGGCCGGACGATTCGGAATACTATGAAGGTTCGCGATATCTATATGATGAGTTTGTGAACGGAGAAATATACACCAGTGATACGGTTATCGCAGACCTACCTTTGAGGCTGAATCTGCACAATGTTCAGGTAGAGTTTATATGGAACGACTCCGTTTATCAATTTTTAGAAGTGGCTAATATTGACCGGATTGTTCTTGATAAAGAAGTATTCATATATCTAAATTCCTTTGCGGATACAGATGACGCTCGATTTGCTAAAATTTGGAATAACCAGTTCCCATTGTTGCTAACCACCATGAATGCCAGATTTCATCCTGAAGAGATAGGCATTCCGTATGTTGAGGCAAAACCACCTCGTCTGGAGCGAGAGGATGAACATTTCGTAGTAACCGCCGAACGAGAAAGGTTTAAGGTTACAACCATAAAAAAGTTAATCACCCAATTTGACAATCACGCAGAAGAACTTTCAGCTTTTGCAAAAAAAGAAAAAATCTCTGCCAACAACCCCGATGATTTGATTAAGCTGCTTGACTATTACCGGACGCTCAACGGTGCTCCATAATCATAAGACCCATGGACCTCGGCCCAGGTATTCATAGTTCCACATGAACTCCTGCTTCCACGGATTGTTCGCAGGCTTCTATGATCCGTTGACAGGTAATGGCGTCTTCCAGGGTTGAAAGTGGTTTATCGCCTTGTCTGAGAACGTTATCAATAAAATACTTTGCAGTATTCTTGATGGTTTCAGGGTAACAATAAAAAGTTTGCGAATGCGGACCCGATCTTTCATTAATCACCCAATCACGGTAGCTGTACCGGGTACTCCCTTTGGTACCTATCACTTTGATCATGCAGGTCCATGGATCTCCGGCGTGCTCATCATTAGCAAAGCTGGCGCACAGGTGACTTAAGGCTCCGCTTTTCATTTTCACTATGGCCATGGCCACATTTTCTTGCGGCGCTATGGTAGTGTCAACGGTATGTTTGAAACAAGATATCGACTC
>BQJT01000055.1 GCA_021604845.1 Cyclobacteriaceae bacterium | reverse complement strand
CTTTGGACCAGTATAACTGGGAGCACTCCTGAAAGTATAAGTGGCATGAGCAACAGTTTGGAGCAGCCGACGACAGCCTGAAACATCTACCTTAAGCCAACGGTGGCAAATTCCAAAGGACAGACTGCTAAAACCCAACCTTACCGGTACCCAGCACCCGGTTTAAAGTATCACCCGTACCATACTATAACCCATAAAAGTAACCAGCAGTCCAGCAATCACACTACCCCCGGCATAGCCAAAAAAAAGCAGGTACTGTTGCTGTTGAAGTAAACCAAGTCCTTCTATAGAATAGGTTGAGAAGGTGGTAAAGCCTCCGCAGAAACCGGTGATGAACAACCATTTGAGGGGATCACTTACCAGTTCATGCCGACTTTCTAATCCTACCAATACACCAATCAACAGGCAACCTGCAATGTTTACTGCGAATGTCCCCCAGGGAAAAAGACTAAAGGTTCTGCCCGATATCAATAATTGTAGAGCATACCTGGAAATGCTTCCAATCATACCCCCAATTCCAACCAGGATAAACGGTTTTAGCAGATCCATATATTAATTCTTTTCTTCAATTTGTTTCCTGGAATGGCGTTTCCTCAGACTCTTTAAAACTCCTTGATATTCAGTGTGTTCCTGTAAGCTTATTTTGACATTCTTTCCTTTTCCAGCGAACACCTGTAGTTGCTTGTACAAACCTCCCATAGTTTTTATTTCAATTTCCTTCCACCACTCTATTTCCTTGCCGCTAAATTTTATTTTGCTTCCCACTAATCTGGTAACCTGCCAGTGATCATTGTCCACAACCAATACACGATAGCTCAACAGGACTTTTATAGAGACCACAACAGCGATGGTAAAACAAATCAGCGGTAAAATATACCATGTAACCGGAGAAGATGGGATACGCATCCAGGTCCAAATACTCGCTCCGTAAGCCAATACCAGGAAGAGAGAAAGAGAAAATAAAGTAACCTCCTTCGGTTTGGATCTAATCATAGTTCAAGGATTTTACTCTGTGCAAAAGCAATTGCCTTGGGAAAAAAAATCATAAAATCCTGGTAAAAGAGCCAGTAGTGTTGTCTCAGAGTGCCCCCGGCAAACTCAAGTCCGGATTTAAACCGGGTTCTCCGCCCAACCCCCTTTAAGGCCTGCTCAATACCCGCAATTTGTCTGTAACTGAACAGCCAGTTTCCTTTAGACATGTAGAAGAGGATTTTCTCTGCATTAGAAGGTACCGCGCCAGGGTACGACTGCACTGTTTGATACACATCGAGAGAAAAGGTGCTCAATGGTTTTTTGTGAAATTTGAAAAAATTCGCTGCCAGGAAGTGATCGAAGTACATGTCCACAATTACTCCGGAGTAATGCCCGTAATCCTGATGCAGTCTTCGTTTACTGTGACGAAACTGCCGGTGCTCATCGGTAAATTGATCGATTTCCCGATGTAAGATGATTCCGTTGGAAACCGGATCAGGATAATTGAGGTAATCGTTGCCTTTTACAAAATCCGCGATAAAATTTCCTACCATTAACTCTGGGTTTTCGAAGGAAAGAAATGCATGAGCCAGAAAGTTCATAAACGATGAAATTAGCAGATATGGCTAATATTATGGTGGTACTTTCCGGTTTATTTTTTAAAATGCTTAACTTATAATTACACAAATTCTCACCAGTTAAACCAAATTCACATGTCTCAAAAATTGATTCGTACCCTGCTTCATCTGGCACAGGCCGATGGCAACGTAAGCGGCTCTGAGCTGGCTCTCATCTATAAGATAGCTATCGAAAAAAGCCTGCCGATGTTTGAAGTGGAGCAATTAATCCAGAACCCGCCCCGGGAAAATCAGGAGCTTGAAGAGCTGCCTGAAGAAGAACGCTTTGAATACCTCTATACTTTAATCCTAATGATGAAGATGGATGGTAAACTGGATGATCGCGAGGCTGAGTTGTGCGATCACTACGCTGTTTCATTAGGATATAGCAAAGAGGTGATTCCACAACTGATGACAATGATTGAAAGCGACCAGCAGTTGAGTTCGAACAAGGAAGCCCTGAGGAAGGAGGTTCAAAAATTTAAAAATTAGATGATTATCAGGATAGTTATTGTCATGGCAGTATTAAATACTACCATTCAAGCGCAGAATCCAGAGGATATCATGAAAGATGTCATGCAGTCTCAACAGGATTGCTGGAATTCCGGCAACCTCGAGTGCTCTATGAAAGGATATTGGGACTCCGATTCTTTAGTATTTGTAAGTTCATCGAGGGTGTATTATGGCTATGACAAAACCCTGGAGCGGTATCGAAATACCTATCCGAATCAGGAAGCTATGGGCACTTTGGAGTTTACCATAATTTCCTTGCAATCCCTTAGTGATGCATCCTATTACATGATTGGCAAATTTCATCTGGAACGTGAGATAGGAAACCTCGAAGGTCATTTCACCTTACTTTGGCGAAAGATAAATAATCAGTGGTTGATTGTATCAGATCATAGCAGCTGATGGCGGACCTTTGGGGAAAGGCCTTGCTTGATTACTATCTGGGAGTTCAACAGGATCCCCTGATATTGCATACATCATTTGGTGAACCGGAAGAGGTACCTATGGAGGTGTTTTTTCCCGGTGCAGGTTTTTCCAGGCAGGAAATGTTTGCATTGAACTTATGCAAAGGACCGGTACTGGATATTGGCGCCGGAACAGGGCGTCATGCGGGTATGCTACAGGATTCCGGGCACCGGGTAGTGGCGCTGGAAAAGTCACCTGGCGCCTGCGAAGTGATGAGGCGTTCCGGAATAAGTGAGGTAATCGAACAGGATATTTATCACTATGATGGTGGTGGGTTTCAAACCGGGCTGATGATGATGAATGGCCTGGGTCTGGCAGGTTCACTGGACAAATTGCCAGATTTATTGGACCAGGTAATTTCTAAGCTCTTACCGGGAGGCCAGATTTTGGCTGACTCATGTGATGTTCATTATTTGTATTTGCAGGAGCAGCTGCCGGAAACCGCCTATTATGGGGAGCAGGAATACTGCTATGAATACCAGGGTGAAAAAGACACCCCATTTCCATGGTTGTTTGTAGACATGGATCGACTTAAATATGCCGCAAAGAAAATAGGATTGTCGGTGCAGATCGTCTTCCTGGAAGGAGAACAGTATCTGGCAAGAATCTCAAAACCTTTGCCTTAAGACTTGAGGTAGCGGTTAGCCGGATTTCATCAGGTACCCGATGCGACCGTTTCGACACCAGCCAGATCTTAGATTTTAGATCAGAGATCAGAGATCAGAGATCAGAGATCCTAGAACCCCTAGTGTCCATTATTGCGTTTCTGATATTTGAAACTGAGATATGAAAGCACATCGCCAAATGCCTGAGCTCCCTGTTTTATATTGTCGTCAACGGGTTTGCCGTTTAGTCTCAGAATCAAAAGTCCATAAATTCCGTTCAGACATATCTGGACTGGATTTGTCAGCTGACCATTGGAAAGAGCAGAGTTGCGGTTGATGTGTAGTTTCGCCTGATCGAAAATTTTCCGGTAGGTCTGGTCGGATTTCAGTAATTCAAGATTGAAATTAGATAATTCGATGGCCAGCTGGTTTAGTTCTTCAAGGTGACCAGACTTCATAATTGATTCCTTTTTCATTTGGTTTGCCACCTTTCGGTACCAGGCTTTGATCCTGGTTTTCATACCATCTTCTACTGGAAAGTGCTGGATTACATACTTATAGATTTCCTCGAGATTGAAATTGTAAGCACGGATCAAATCCTCAGTTTGGTACATAAAAATTATGTACTCACTAATACTCTCTTTGCGCTTTTGTTCGGCTATGAGCATAGTAGTCGGAGTTTAGGGGGACAAATATCGTATTTTTTTTGCTCCAACTCAATTAATCGTTTGAGTTTTTGAACCATTAGCGGGGAATTAATAGCTGTTTATTGTTCCTTTAGTAGAAATTTATTGGCTATTTTTGCCCATTCTATGCCTATGGAAAACATCAGGAATTTCTGCATTATCGCCCATATCGACCATGGGAAGAGTACGTTGGCAGATCGGTTGTTGGAAGCCACCAACACCGTTTCTCATCGGGATATGCAGGAACAGTTGCTTGACAACATGGACCTGGAACGGGAGCGTGGTATAACCATTAAAAGTCACGCCATACAAATGGACTATCAGCATCAGTCCGGTACCTATATACTTAACCTAATAGATACCCCGGGACATGTGGACTTTTCATATGAAGTATCACGATCAATAGCCGCCTGTGAAGGAGCTTTGTTGGTGGTCGATGCTTCTCAGGGGATTGAGGCACAGACCATTTCAAATTTATATTTAGCGCTTGAACATGACCTGGAAATTATCCCAATCCTGAACAAAATAGATTTACCAGGTGCTTCTCCTGAAGAAGTGTCGGATCAGATAGTGGATCTGATTGGTTGTAAACCTGAAGAGATTATTCACGCCAGTGCCAAGGAAGGAATCGGGATTGATCAGATCCTGGAGGCCATAGTGACCAGGATACCAGCACCCAAAGGAGATTCGGATCAACCGTTGCAAGCGATGATCTTCGATTCGGTGTTCAATAGTTACCGAGGAATTGAAGTTTATTTCAGGGTTTTCAACGGAACAATCAGAACCGGTGAACAGGTTCAGTTTGTTAATACCGGAAAGACCTATCACGCAGACGAAATTGGCATTTTGAGGTTAAAACAAGAGCCAAGAAAGCAAATTAATGCCGGTAATGTTGGTTACCTGATTTCAGGGATTAAGATTGCCAAAGAAGTAAAAGTTGGTGATACCATTACTCATGTTGACCGGCCTGCAAAGACACTAAAAGGGTTTGAAGATGTTAAGCCGATGGTTTTTGCTGGAATCTATCCGGTAGAAACTTCTGAATACGAAGAGTTGAGGGCATCGATGGAAAAATTACAGCTCAATGATGCCTCCCTGGTGTGGGAGCCGGAGACTTCAGTAGCGCTCGGGTTTGGCTTCAGGTGCGGCTTTTTAGGGATGCTGCATATGGAGATCGTTCAGGAAAGACTGGAAAGGGAGTTTGATATGACGGTGATCACCACCGTGCCGTCCGTTCAGTTTCATGCTATAGGATCAGATGGCAATATCACCAAGGTGAATGCTCCTTCGGAATTGCCGGACCCAACCTACACATCACATATTGAGGAACCTTTTATCCGGGCCCAGATAATTTCTAAATCTGACTACATTGGGCCTATTATGGCGTTGTGTATAGACAAAAGAGGACAAATAAAGAACCAGGTGTACCTGACCAGCGACCGGGTGGAACTCACCTTCGAACTACCGCTCTCTGAGGTAGTTTTTGATTTTTTTGACCGCCTGAAAACCATCAGCAGGGGCTATGCATCGTTGGATTACGAATTGATAGGATATCGGCAATCTAACATGGTAAAACTGGATATTGTGTTGAATGGGGAGAAAGTCGATGCATTATCAGCGATAGTACACCGGGATAAAGCCTACGAGTGGGGTAAAAGACTATGTGAAAAACTCAGGAGCCTGCTGCCGAGACAAATGTTTGAGATTGCTATCCAGGCAGCCATTGGCACCAAAGTTATAGCCAGGGAGTCGGTAAGAGCACTTAGAAAGAATGTGCTGGCCAAGTGTTACGGAGGCGATATAACCCGGAAAAGAAAATTACTGGAGAAACAGAAAAAGGGAAAGAAACGAATGCGGCAGGTAGGAAACGTAGAAATCCCCCAGGAAGCTTTTATGGCGGTATTAAAGTTAGATTAATATGACAATTCTTGATGGTAAGAAAACTTCTGAGCAAATAAAACAGGAAATTGCAGACGAGGTGACAAAGATTAAAAGTGAAGGAGGGAAGATTCCACATCTGGCGGCAGTGCTGGTTGGTAAAGACGGTGCCAGTCAAACCTATGTAAATAGTAAGGTAAAAGATTGTGAGCAGGTTGGTTTTGGTTCAACCCTGGTTCAACTTGATGAGAATACCGGGGAGCAGGAATTGCTTGATTCGGTTCAGGAGATTAATGACAATCCGGATATTGATGGAATAATAGTCCAGCTGCCCCTTCCGGACCAGATATCGGTGCAGAAAGTAACGGAAATAATAAGGCCTGAGAAAGATGTTGATGGATTTCATCCGGTCAACGTGGGCCGAATGGTAAAAGGCCTTCCCGCCTATATAGCGGCAACGCCCTTTGGGATTATGCAGCTACTGGAACGCTACCAGGTAGAAACAAGTGGCAAGAACTGCGTGATCATCGGCCGCAGTGATATTGTTGGTACTCCAATGAGTATTTTAATGGCGCGAAAAGCCAATCCGGGAAACTGTACAGTTACTTTATGTCACAGCAGAACCAAAGATATTAAGGCCCATACACTGGAGGCGGATATAGTGATTGCCGCTCTCGGACGCCCGGGTTTTCTAACCGGAGAAATGGTTAAAGATGGAGTAGTGGTTATTGATGTGGGAATCACCCGGGTTCCCGATAGTACCAGGAAACGAGGCTATGCCCTGAAGGGGGATGTCGATTTCGATTCGGTTTCACCAAAATGCAGCCATATTACCCCGGTTCCCGGTGGAGTGGGGCCTATGACCCGGGCCGCTTTGTTGTGGAACACACTACAAGCAGCAAAAAATTCGTTTTATCATTCGGTTGCAACTACTGAATAGTCAACTAAAAACGTTCTCGGGTACTTTTTAAAAGGTTATTTTATTGAGTTAATAAACCGAAACAAAGATCTTGATCAATTAAACTAAGAATTAGAACTAATCGTCAAACTTCGCACGTCAATCGCTAATCCAGCCCAATCGTCAGTCCTGCCTGCCGGCAGCCAGGGAGTCAATCCGCCGGTTCTTCCGTTGATGGAGGCCTTTTATACGCTGCAGGGTGAAGGGTACCACTCCGGCAAAGCAGCCTACTTTATCAGGCTGGGTGGTTGCGATGTAGGTTGTCACTGGTGCGACGTGAAAGAATCATGGGATGCTTCCGATTTTCCTGAGATTAGTATCGAAGGAATTGTTAGCGGTGCCCGGGAGTACAATACTGATATGGTAGTGATAACCGGTGGAGAACCATTAATGTATGATCTGAGCGCTCTTACACTGTCACTGCAACAACACGGAATGAAAACACATCTGGAGACCTCCGGGGTATATCCGGTTACTGGTGAATGGGACTGGATCTGTTTTTCACCAAAAAAATTCAAAGAACCATTGAATGAAGTTTATGCCAGGGCAGATGAACTAAAAGTGGTGATATACAACGGCAGTGATTTTCAATGGGCCGAACAGCACGCCTCAAGCGTGCGATCCGACTGCAAATTATTTCTGCAGCCGGAATGGAGTCGTGCAGAGAAGAATATGCCTCAAATAATAAGTTATATTAAATCAAACCCCAGGTGGCAGATGTCCCTGCAAACTCATAAATATTTAGATATTCCATGAACAGGTCTGTGGACAGTTTACCAGGGACGATGGACAATGGGCAATCCAATGGCCCAGGGTTATTAGTCAATTTAACTCGAGCTATGTACTTCGTAATTCGTAATTCGTAATTCAATCTATGCGCAGCCCTTTATTACTAATCTGTTTTGCTTTCCTAATAAATGGTCTGATTTCTAATCAGGTGATGGCCCAGTATCATACCAAGTCAAAAAAGGCCATTAAGTATTTTGAAAAATCGGGTGAACTATTGCGCAGCCGGAATTACTCAGAGGCCGTTACCTATTTGCAAATGGCTATTGACAAAGATCCAGGATTTGCAGAAGCACATCTCAGGCTTGGCACTAACTATCTTTCATTAGGAGATTTTGATAATGCACGCGGGTATCTGGAAGCAGCTGTGTCACTAATACCTAACGATCCGAAGACCATTGGGGCCTATGTAGCCTTAGCCGACATTTATTATCGAGAAGGGTCTTATGAAAAAGCCTTGGGTGTTGTTGATAAGGTTAAAAGTTTTAACCCACCCCCCCAAATAGCTAATAGGGTGCTAAAAGTGGAGCATAATGCCAGGTTCGCAATAGACCAGTTGAAAAACCCACTGCCCTTTAAGCCTAATCCGCTGCCGGACAATGTCAATGAGTATGACCTGCAATACTTCCCGGTCCTGACCGCTGACCAGAAAACATTGATTTTTACCAGAAGAAAGTCACGTGATCCTCAATTTGATGAAGATATGGTGGTCAGTTCCAGAAATGACGATGGCACCTGGTCTACCCCAGAGTCGATTTCCGAACGTATAAATACCAAATTCAACGAAGGTACCTGCACCATTTCAGCAAACGGTCGCACCATAATATTCACATCTTGTTCCGGCCGGTCAAGCATGGGGAGCTGCGACCTTTATATAAGTTACAAGTTAGGAGAAGAGTGGAGTGAACCTGAGAATATGGGAACCAACATCAACAGTAGGGGATGGGAATCTCAACCTTCATTATCCGCAGATGGAAAAATACTTTACTTCGTATCGGACCGTGCGGGTGGCTTTGGAAAAAGAGATATTTGGAAAAGCCATTGGGTAGACGGCGGCTGGAGCCCTGCGATTAACTTAGGTGCCACCATTAACACCGCTGAAGAAGAAGTCAGCCCCTATATCCATGTTAATGGACAGACGCTTTATTTTTCCTCCAAAGGATTCACCGGGATGGGAGGGTATGATATTTTTTCGAGTGACTGGAAAAATGGAAAGTGGAGTACCCCTAAAAATCTAGGGTATCCAATTAATACCTCGGATGATCAGGTATCCTTGTTTATAACTGCGGATGGAGAGCGGGGATTCTATAGCTATGAACAGAAGGGGGTAAACTCTTATAGGAGTATTTTGTATGAGTTTGAAGTTCCAGATGCCATAAGGATAAAAAATAAAAGTAATTACATCACAGGTAAGGTCCTGGATATTGAAACCAAAGCTCCTTTGAGGGCGCAGGTAGAATTATTCGACATAAACGCAGATTCATTAAAGTCCACGGTAACCTCAGATTCTTTATCAGGGGAGTATTTACAAGTACTTACCGACGGATCGGAGTATGCGCTTTATATTAATAAGGCCGGATACCTTTTCGAAAGCCTTAGATTTGACTACCAGGAGACCACTGACCGGGAACCAATACAAATCGATATTTATCTGAAACCTATCAAGACCGGTACGGCCGCCACCCTGAATAATATATTCTTCGATGTTAATAAATATGAGATCAAGCAGAAGTCCCGTACTGAATTAAACAAAACCGTGGCTTTTCTGAATACCAATCCATCGGTACGGGTGGAGATATCCGGGCATACCGATAACTCGGGAAATGATACCCACAACCAGGAGTTATCCAGGAATCGTGCAAAAGCGGTGTATGAATACCTGATCCAACAGGGAGTGGAACCCGATCGTCTTAGATTTAGAGGATATGGGTCTCAAATGCCATTGGCTGCAAATGATACAGAATCGAACCGCCAATTGAACCGAAGGATCGAGTTTAAGGTTCTATGAACGAATTGGCGGCTTTAAACATTTACCACGAACGGACCAGCTTGCATCAACCAGGAAATATTCAAAGCCCGGACAACCTGCAGGTAACCATGTGGGCTGGGCCTTAGTATGATCATATGAGGAGATTAGTTGCGTTAATAACGGCATTTTTTGCATTGGTTGCTCTGTTAGTTAATCAGTCAAAATCCCCATCCCCGGAACTTCAGGATTCAGAGACCATTTGGCAGCAACATCTGGAAAGTATCCAGGGGCAATTACTGAAAACCGACCGACCGGATGAGTTTGCTAAATACCATTGGCTGGTGCGTACCAGATCAGGCAGAAAAGGGCCCGAGTACTCCACTAATTACAAGCTGCAGCAGCTTAACCTCGCGAAAAGGAACCGCAGCAAATATGCTACAGCCAGGAACCAGCAATTAAATTTCGTAGAGCGTGGTCCTGGCAATTTACCCGGGAGAACCCGGGCATTAGTAGTGGTCCCTGATGATCCCTCTGGTAATACCTGGATTGCCGGTGCGGTAGGAGGAGGCCTGTGGAGAACCAGCAACGCTGGCAGCTCCTGGGTAAACTTAACTCCACAGTTACCAAGCCTGGCGGTTTCAACCCTGGTAATCAGCGCTTCTAATCCGGATATCCTATATGCAGGAACCGGAGAGTCTTTTGCCGGGCTAAGTGGTATCAGGGGCGACGGTATATTAAAATCAACCGATGGAGGATTCAGCTGGACCCAACTGATAACCACGGTTTCAGATAATTTTCAAAATGTCAATCGTATAGTAGTACACCCAACCAATCCGGATATTGTACTGGCCTGCACCAGCAATGACCCGAATTATTCTTCATTTGACTCAGGGATTTTTAAAACTACCAATGGCGGCGACAGTTGGACCAAAGTTTATTCAGGTAGCCGGCGGGTACAGCAATTGGTAGCAGCCCCTGATAATTTTAATATCATTTATGCCGCAGTGAACAATGGAGGAGTGATCAAATCCATCGACCAGGGTAATTCCTGGTTTGATTCCAGTACCGGTCTGGTGCCGGATGGAAGAGTTGAGATTGCAATTGCTCCTCAAAACCCCAATAGAATGTACGCTTCTGTAGAGGGCGCAGTTTCCGGATCGGAGTCTGATTTGTACCTCTCGGATGATGCCGGAGCAAACTGGGCAATAGTAGTTGAGGAGAACGATGGAGAAAACCTGGATTTCCTGGGAGGGCAGGGTAATTATGATAACACCATAACAGTCCACCCATACGATGAAGATATAGTATATGTAGGTGGCGTTAACTTGTTTAAATTTACCATAAAGCCCGGGCAAGGATCCGGCGAACCAACTGTTTTGGGGGTGGATGTGGGAGCCACCGATCAATTTATGGAATTTGTCACTTTCGACAGTGGGGTATTTTTTCAAAGTAAGTTGGCTGTAGGAGATGCCGACCCCAGTGAATTCGTTTCTATAGAATGGCGTTTCGGACCTGGCAGAACACAAATGGCTCATAGGTTTGAAGTACCGCCGAACTCAGGAACCAATGGAGATGGAGGGCCCGGTGTACCGGATTCGGAGTATTTGTACCAGGACTATGTGGAAGTCCCATTTGAAGTATGGGATATTGACAACAACCGGCAGTTGATGGTTTCCTTCAGGGATCAGCAGAGAGACGGTGTTTTCAATTTAAACCATCGTGATGAAGATGCAGATCCGAATTTGCTAACTACCAGAGAGTATTTCTACGCTCATGCAATTGATTATAATGCAAGTACCCCGGATCCAACCATAACAGTGAATGGAGGACATGAAGTAAAACAACTATATTTTATGTGGCCTGTGCTGGACGAGGACATTGCTTCATGGGATCCCGATAACCTGCCTGATTCGAAGCTAACCATTACTTATGGCTCGGTAGTAAACCGTTTTCGGGAAACAGCCATTATTTCTGATGCCTTCAACCAGTTTCCCGGCAGTAATGGCAAAAACAGATACTTTCAAAGTTTTGGAGAAGATAATACCGCAAACCTGGGTCTGCATCCTGATCATCACATGATCGCAATACAAAAAATCAATCAGGCCAGTGAGACTTTTAGAATGATAGTAACCAACGATGGTGGTGTTTACTATACAAATACCGGCACCAATCCTGGAGAAAGCGATGGGGACTGGATATTTGCAGGTAACGGCTACAACACCAGTCAGTTTTACGGGGTTGATAAAAAGCCCGGTGTACCGGAGTTTATCGGTGGTATGCAGGACAACGGAACCTATCGTTCACCCTCGGGTCAGGAAGCCAGTGAGGCATCAGCATATATCAGGCAGGTAGGCGGAGATGGATTCAGGGTTGCCTGGCATTTCACAGACCCTGACAAAATGTTAGCCAGCTCACAATATAATGGATTCAGGCGGTCGATTGATGGGGGTAATTCATGGACCAGTGCCACTACAGATCTGGGAGATACCGGTGAGGACAACGCACCATTTATCACCTGGCTGACTAATTCCAAGAAAAGCCCGAATATAGTGTATGCAGTAGGCAGACAGGGAGTATGGCGTTCACCGGACTTTGGTGGTTCCTGGGAACTGAAGCCTTTAAATTCAAGGTGGGCGTTTAATGACCTTTCCCGGGTGGTTGTTTCTGAAGCGGACCCCACCATAGTATGGGCGGGCAGTGGCATGACCACCGCAGCCAGACTACACTATTCAGAGGACAGTGGAGAGACATTTACTGCGGTAAATAATTATGCAGGTACATCTCTTGGTAACATTTCAAATATAGCCACACATCCTACTCAAAGAAGAACTGCATTTGCCTTGTTTTCATTTTCCGACGCTCCTAAGATTCTGCGAACGTTAGACGGGGGAGATACCTGGGAAGATATCTCAGGATTTGAAAACCAGGCCGAAAGCAGTAATGGATTTCCGGATGTACCTGTTTTTAGTTTGCTAGTGTTGCCACACGAGATATCCACTATTTGGGCGGGCACAGAGATTGGACTGGTGGAATCTACGGATAATGGAGTAACCTGGTCGTTGAGAGATGATTTTGTAAACACATCGATCTGGGAAATAAAAGCAGTTGATGATCAGGTAGTGTTAGCTACCCATGGCAGGGGCATCTGGTCTGTGACCTTAGATGGACTGGTTTGGCCAACAGAACTGGTTACTTCTATTCCTGAAGAACCCAAAGAGGATCAACTGCAGGTATCGAACTTCCCCAACCCGGTTTCGGGATCTACTACTATTCGATATGTTTTACCTGAATCAACTGAAGTAAAGGTACGCGTGATAAACTCATCAGGGCAACTGGTCAGTGTACAGGACCTGGGAAAGATGCCAGCTGGACCGGGGTTGTTGTCCTGGTTCAGGCACCCGGTAACCCATTCCTCCGGGGTCTACCTGATAGAGGTAAGAACTTCAATGGGCACCGCGGTATCACGAATGGTACTGGAATAGCAGTAAGGAGCAACAGGTTTGAGCAAGCAAATCTTATAAACTGTCAACCGCATCCAGCCCGCCAATATCTCCAATGAACAACCTGCAACCTGCAACCTGCAACCTGCAACCAGCAACCTGCAACCAGCAACCTGCAACCTGCAACCTGCAACCTGCAACCTGAAACCCATAACCCATAAACCCCCTACCGTAGAATACACTAACCCAAACAGCGCCAAGTTCACTATCTGGTAAATTGGCAAAATCCCGAATAAGCCACAATTATATTTAATAAGTTATAATTATTATATATATAATACAATTGTAGTGTATACTACCCAATAGGGTTCGGACCTGTAAAAATGGTCTTAATTATCCGATTAAACTTCATAATTACCTTTCAACACCTGGTATACCCCAATAGACGGTAAAAATCCCCCATATTTTCTGGACATTAACTCAATATTACCGTAAGTTTGCTGAACTTAATTAACCAAATAACACATTATGAAAAGGATTCTACTAGTTTGCTTTCTGGCGTGTTCGGTTGCATTTCAATCGTATGCCCAGGAGAAGACTGTCAGTGGAACCGTAGTGTCCAATGAGGACAATACAGGACTGCCGGCGGTTAACATTATTGTCAAGGGTACCACCACGGGTACCACTACGGATCTGGATGGAAATTACAAATTAACCGTTCCAACAGATGAAGCAGTATTGATTTTCTCATCCATCGGTTTTGAAAACCAGGAAATTATTGTGGGAAGCCAATCTGTTATCAACCTTACGCTTCGTGCGGACGTTACCCAACTGGGAGAAGTTGTGGTTACCGCTCTTGGTATTTCAAGAGAAAAAGCCGGATTAGGCTATGCGGTACAACAAGTAGATGGAGATGCTGTTAATACAGTGAAAGACGGCAACTTCATTAACTCATTGTCTGGAAAAGTTGCTGGTGTTCAAATCAAGCAAAACAACAACTTTGGTGGTTCAACCAACGTGATAATTCGGGGTAACAGCTCTATTACCGGAAGTAACCAGGCTTTATTCGTCGTTGATGGAGTGCCTATTAATAATGGCACCTACAATGAGACGGATTATCAGAGAGATGGCCGTTATGGCTTCGATTATGGTAATGCAGCTTCCGATATAAACCCGGAGGATGTTGAATCAATTTCCGTTTTGAAGGGTGCAGCAGCCTCCGCACTTTACGGATCAAGAGCTGCCAACGGTGTAGTATTGGTCACCACTAAGAAAGGTAAAGCCCGCAAGGGAATCGGCGTATCATTCAACACTGGATATACAGCTGGTAAGATCGACAAAAAGACCTTTATTGAATATCAGGATCAATACGGAGCCGGTTACGGAAAATATTATGGAAGTACCGGAGATTTCTTCGATATTGATGTAAATGGGGATGGAGTAGATGACTTTGTAGTTCCTACCACAGAGGATGGCTCTTACGGCGGTAAGTTTGATCCGAATCTTATGGTTTACACTTATGATTCATTCATTCCGGAATCAGACAGATATCTGCAGCCCTCTCCATGGGTAGCAGCCGAGAATACTCCGGTTGATTTCTTTGAAACCGCAAATACATTCAACAACAGTATTGCGTTAACTGGCGGTGATGAAAAAGCCAACTTCAGGTTGAGTTACACTAATTATACAGCCACAGGTGTTATGCCGAACAGTGAGATGAAGCGGAACAACGTTAGTTTCAACGGCTCCACTCAATTAACTGATAAGTTCAAAGTTAGTACCGGTATCAATTTTAACGTGAATGATAACATCGGTAGGAACTCTACAGGATATGGTGGAAACATGATGGGCGAATTCCGTCAATGGTGGCAAACCAATGTTGATGTGAAGCGTCAAAAAGACCTTTACTTCAAAACCAAAAGAAATGTTACCTGGAACCCAATTGGCCCTCCAGCCGAGTTGCAACCCATATTCTGGGACAACCTTTACTGGACCCGATATGAAAACTATCAAAGCGATGAAAGGACCAGAATGTTCGGTAACATCATGCTTTCATACGATTTGAAGGATTGGTTGAAAATTGAAGGTAGGGCATCTTTAGATACCTATAATGAACTCAGAGAAGAGCGATTAGCCGTAGGAAGTGTGGCTGGTGAATTCGGAAATATCCGACCAAAGCAAGATGAGACTTCCGGATACCAAAGAAAGGATTTATTCGTGAGCGAAAGGAACTACGATTTGATGCTAACCGCAAATAAGGACCTGACTCCGGATCTTACGCTTTACGCAATGCTCGGTTTTAATTTACGACAGAATGACTTCGAGTCAGTTCAAGGAGCTACTGCCGGAGGATTGGCGGTACCCGGTCTATATAAATTGAGTAATTCATTGAATACGCCTCCGTTACCAATCGAGGAGGATACTCAAAAAGAAGTATACGGCTATTATACCAGTGTAAACCTTGGTTATAAAAACATGCTGTATTTCGATGGGACATTCCGTTATGATATTTCATCTGCTTTACCTATTTCGGACAATGCTTATCCATATTATTCAGCATCGGTAGCCTGGGTATTTACAGAAGCTTTCAGCAGTAACTGGCTGGACTTTGGAAAAGTTAGAGTAGGAGGAGCGCGAGTAGCTAACGATTTAGCTGCGGGTAACACCAGCGATTTCTTCATCAGGAACCCGAACTTCGGTCCTACCATTATTACTTCTGCTCCCAATACCAAGAACAACAGCGAATTAGTACCTGAGACTACTGATTCTTATGAATTCGGATTGGAGCTGGCAGCGTTGGATAACAGGGTTTCGTTAGATTTAGCGGTATACACCAGTGAAACTAACGATTTGCTTACCTTTATTGAAGTTTCGCAAGCTACTGGATACCGTTTTAAACTAATCAACGGTGGTAGTGTTGAAAACAAGGGTATTGAATTAACCCTTGGTGGCGATATCATTCGTAACAATGATTGGAATTGGCATATGGATGTGAATTTTGCCAGAAATAGAAACAAGGTACTTTCCTTGTCAGAAGGCGTTGACAACTATGTGTTGAATAGTTATCAGGGAGGTATCTCTGCCAATGCTACCGTGGGGCAGCCTTTTGGTGTACTGAAAGGGACTGGCTTCGAATATTTGAATGGAGAGAAAGTTGTAGATGCCAATGGCTACTATAAAGCAGTTGCTGATCAGATTATCGCAGATCCCAACCCCGATTTCATCGGTGGTATCAACAACCGGGTGACATATAAAGGGATAGCCCTTTCATTCCTGATTGATATGCAACAAGGTGGTGATGTTTACTCCTTAGATATGCATTACGGGCAAGGAACTGGTTTGCCGGTACATACAACAGGTCTGAACGATCTTGGTAACGACTTCCGCCTGCCGGTAGCTGAGGGTGGTGGAATTAAACAACCTGGTGTCAAAGAAGACGGTACTGAAAATGATATCTACGCAAGAGCTGATTACTTTGGCGGTGTCTTCTATTGGGGTAACTCATCAAGAAACCCTGCTGCTCTGACTGTCTATGATGCAAGTTTTGTTAAGTTGAGGGAATTAGCAATTTCCTATACTTTGCCTAACAAATGGATCAATTCATTTGCTAACAGAGTAGAGTTCTCGTTGGTTGGAAGAAACTTAGCTATTTTGCATAAGAACCTTCCATATGCTGACCCTGAATCTGGTTTATCCGCAGGAAATGCACAAGGTTACCTTTCCGGTTCTTACCCAACGGTAAGATCAACGGGATTTGCACTCAAAGTAGACTTTTAAGAAATAGAAGATAAAAAGATGAAAAAATTAATATTCGTATGGATATTCTGTCTCTTGGCAGTTTCTTGTGATGAGAGACTGGAGGAGCTGAATGTAGAAAAGGTGAACCCGGCAGAGGTTCCCGCTGAAACCCTGTTTGCGAATGGGGTAAAAGAGGCGGCCTATATGATGGTCAACTCAAGCGTTAACGTTAATGTTTTTAGGTTGTATGCTCAATACTGGGCTCAAACAACTTATCCTGATGAAAGTCAGTACAACCAGATAACCCGGGAGATCCCTAAGAACTTCTGGGACAGGGGATACAGAAGAGGTTTACAAGACCTGAGCATAGCTAAGGAGCTCATGATTGCAAACCCTGACCCAACTCTTTCTGCGGCTGGTAACGCAAATAAACTTGCTATAGTGGACATCGCTATTGCTTATATTTATTCGATAATGGCTGAAACCTATGGCAACATTCCGTTTTCTCAAGCACTGGATGTAGACAATATTGCACCGGTATATGATGATGCGAGAGCGGTTTATGATGCTCAAATCGATGCCCTTACTACTGCAGCTAATACTATTGATGAATCTGCAGCCTCTATCAGCGGTTCCCAGGACATTGTCTTTGAAGGTGATGCTGCCGGGTGGAAGAAGTTTGCGAATTCCTTAAAGTTACGTATGGCGATGATGTTAGCTGATGTTGATGCTGCTAAGGCTCAGACAATGATAACCGAAGCATTAGCCTCCGGCCTAATTCTAAGCCCTGACGAAGATGCCTTTGTTACCTATTACTCAGAGGCGCCAAGCACCAATCCGGTTTATGAAGACCTGGTACTTAGTGGTCGTAGGGATTATGTTCCATCAAATACATTGGTGGATATAATGAACAACCTAAACGATCCCAGGAGAGTTGCTTATTTCACCGATCCTATTGACGGAGAGTATGTGGGTGGAATATACGGAACGGCAAATGCCTATGGAGATGCTTCCCATATTGGGGATGTATTTCATACACCAACCTTGCCCGGCGTGTTAATGAGTTGTTCAGAAGTAATGTTCTTACTAGCAGAAGCTGCTGAGCGCGGATTCACTGTTCCCGAAACTGCAGAGACTTATTACAACCAAGGTATTGAGTTTAGCATGTATGAGTGGGGTCTTACCCAAGTAGATTACCTTGCTTATATCGCTCAGCCTAGTGTAGCCTACGCTACCGCTGCTGGTGACTGGAAGCAGAAGATTGGAATTCAGGCCTGGATTGCCCTTAATAACAGAGGTTATGAAGGCTGGACTACCTGGAGAAGATTGGACTTCGATGGATTGAATCCTGCTGAGGGACTTACTCTTGAGGATATCCCAACCCGTCTGCTTTACCCATTGGAAGAAGCTCAGTTAAATGGAGCTAACCTTGATGCTGCAATATCAGCTATCGGAGGTGATACCAAGACCACTAAGCTTTGGTGGGACGTTAACTAAATCCATTATCTAAAACCTATAAAAAGAACTCCCTGCATCTTTGGGGAGTTCTTTTTTTTTCTCCTACTGCTTAAATTTTTGAATTTGAAAATTCTACTTAGCATACTGCTAGTGGTTATATCAATGTGTTTGAATGCACAAAATATCAATAATATTATTGTTGATGCAGATGCTAATGGCCGCACCGTATCAGATTTCCTGAGCGAGGTCGAACAAAAATATGGGGTTGACTTTATTGGCGCTGAACCACAGTTGCAGTCTCTGATTATTGGTGGTATCGAAAAGAGAACCTATATGTATTCCTTTTTGGAGGATGTACTCAAACCTTACAGTTTAGCCGCCGTGAAGGTAAGG
Organism: Cyclobacteriaceae bacterium; assembly: GCA_021604845.1. Lineage (GTDB taxonomy): Bacteria > Bacteroidota > Bacteroidia > Cytophagales > Cyclobacteriaceae > SZUA-3. The sequence goes on along the minus strand of BQJT01000055.1, from coordinate 5,000 downwards.
GATAATGTGATGTTTATACTTGATGAAAAAACCCGTGAGGAATTTGGAAACAAAAAAGGCAACTACTTACTGATTAACCCAGATAAACTAAATGTGCTGGAAGGCAAGGTTTTGGAAGCAAGCTCTAATGAGCCTGTTTATGGTGCGCAGGTGGTTCTTCCGAAGCTGGGAACCGGTACACTTACAGATGAAAAGGGTGCTTTTGAAATTAACATGCCACCGGGACGGATACTTCGATTGAACATTCAATACGTGGGTTATGATACCAGGTCCTATTTGGTAGGTTTCTCCCCTTACTCTGACGAAAACAGTATCACAACTTCAATGTTGACTTCCTCCATGGAACTGGAAGGTATTATTGTAACTGCAGATCGTTCTGATAATGTGGTGCAGGGTAAACTCGCTGGCATTGAGAAATTAGATATTAAAGATATTAAAGAACTACCCACATTTTTTGGCGAGGTTGATCCAATCAGAAGCCTGTCAACGCTACCTGGAATTAGCATTCCAGGAGAAATATCTTCCGGATTTAATGTTAGAGGCGGACAATCGGGGCAAAACTTAATTCGACAGGACAATGCTATTATTTATAACCCAACCCACCTGTTTGGTTTTTTTTCGGCATTTAATCCGGATATGATAAGTAATGTGGAGTTGTATAAAGGCGGAGGACCGGCCACTTTCGGAGGTCGTGTGGCTTCAGTACTCGATATCAAACTGCGAAACGGTGATGCCGGAAGGCTTACACTCAAGGGTGGCGTCGGAATGATTTCAAGCAGACTGACTATTGAGGGTCCAATTGTTAAGAGTAAATCCTCATTTTTGATTGGTGCTAGAATATCCTATGCTGATTGGTTGTTGAAAGCGACCGATGATGTTGATTTGAGAAATAGTACCGCAGACTTTAATGATATCAATGCAAAATTTTTTCAGTCGATAAATGATAATAATATCATATCGATTTCCGGTTACCGCAGTTATGATAGCTTCAGACTTAACAGTGATTCGACCTTTAGCTGGGGTACCACCAATTTAACGGTTAATTGGGATCATATTTTCAATCAAAGACTGGTATCAAACACCAGTATTGCCAGTAGTAATTACTATAGCAAAGTTTCTAACAACAATGAGATAGAAGCTTTCCAATATAAAAACGCAATCAATAATCTGTCCTTAAAGAGTGATTTTATCTTTACCAGAAGTGAAAAAGAGATTTACAACACCGGATTTGAAATCAATCATACTGTGATTGAACCTGGACGTCTTCAGCCAGCAGAATTAAACAATACAGAACCGGTTGATATAAATGACCAGCGTTCATTAGAAATAGCGGCATATATCCAATCAGATTTTGAGATAACCTCGAAATTAGCATTTAGTGCCGGATTGAGGTATTCACATTTCCTTCGGCTTGGAGAAGATGCCATTTACCGATTTGACTACAATAACCTGGATGGACGATACCCGTCAATTACCGACACCACCACTTATTCCAGAAATGAGATAATACAATCCTATAATGGGCTGGAGCCGCGAATCTCATTGCGATATCTTTTAAATTCCAACAGTTCAATCAAAGCCAGTTACTATCGGGGATATCAATACCTTCATCTGGTTTCTAATACTACTTCGGTTACCCCTCAGGATTACTGGATAGCCAGTGGACCCTATTTAAAGCCGTTAATTGGGGACCAGTATTCAATCGGATTTTTCAAAACTCTGAGCGGCCTGGAACTATCCACCGAGTTTTTTTACAAGAATATTGATAATGCAGTTGATTATATCGAAGGCGCTGATATTACCCTAAACGAATCTTTAGAAGCCGGCCTTGCACAAGGACAAGGGACAGCTTATGGCGCAGAATTATTTGTTAAAAAAAGCCGTGGAAAGCTCAATGGTTGGTTATCTTATACCTATTCCAGGAGTTTGGTAGCCTTCGATTCATCCATTGAGAGTTTGAATATTAATCAGGGAAGACAGTACCCCACGAACTACGATCAACCACATAATATTTCTTTGGTCCTCAATTATAGGCTGGGCCCCAGAACCACCCTATCTTCCAACTTCAACTATCAAACAGGAAGGCCAATAACCATTCCAATATCGAAGTTTACCTATGATGCTTATTTGGCAGCTCTTAATTACTCTTCAAGAAACCAATACCGAATACCCGATTACCACAGACTGGACCTCTCTTTAACCATCAAAGACCGGGAAAAACCAAATACCAGGTTTAGAGGTGAATGGGTGCTGTCAGTGTTTAATGTATATGGTAGGAAAAACGCCTATTCTGTTTATTTCAATCAATATGGCCGAGCCTATAAACTTTCTGTTTTGGGAAATATTTTTCCATCCGTGACTTATAACTTTTCTCTTTAGATGATAATTCGTGGCTATATATTTTTATTAATAACTATCATAATACTTCAGGGTTGTGTTGAACCCTTTGATTTTGTGGTTGAGAATCAGCAATCCAACTTAGTGATAGAATCACAAATTTCTGATGTTAGTTTTTCGAAGACGCTTTTATATCCTTCGGATGGACGATATTTTGAGGTAACATTAAGACGGACCAATGATGTTACTAACCGCAGGGATGAGGTGGTTAGTAATGCTTTAATCACTTTAACTGACGACTTAGGAATGCAGTGGGTTTATACCGAATCAATGGCAGAACCTGGCAAGTATTTTCTGTACGATAATGATTTTAAAGCTGAAGTTGACCGGAAATACCGATTGATAGTTCAGGTTACCGATGATGAGGCTTATCAGTCAAGCTGGGAGCAACTACCTGCTTCCGCACCACTTATGGGAGATATTTGTTTTGAGGAGTCAGAGGTATTTAAATACGTTGTAGAAGCTGGTGAAGAGGTACTTAGATCCATCCCGGTGGTGCAGGTGGGTGTTGAACTACCTGGAATTGACAGGGGTAATGCCATCTCTTACCGCTGGGATTTTGAGCCTATGTGGATTTATAATGCTCCGCTGGCATCCTCCGCCCAATCAGACAAAATCTGTTGGGCTACTAATGTAAATTACTTATCTGATTACACTTTGCAATTGGATAATGAAGGTGGGTACAACCAGGATTTATTTTTCATTGAAGTACCTGTTAATGAGAGAATTTTATCTGATTTCTCAGTGCTGATTCGGCAGTTTTCTCTAGATGAAGATTACTACACTTTTTGGGATGACTTAAAGAAACAGACGGAGAGAGGCAGCATTTTCGACGCACCTCCTTATAATCTTCAAACAAATTTTGAGTCCACCACTGGTGATCAGATAGTTTCAGGGTACTTCGGAGTGGCCCAGGAACAGGCGCAAAGATGGTATTTTAACCACAGGGATCTTTCTTATTATAATGAAGACTATCTACTGAGGATCTGCTCAGTACCCTGCCCTGGGTGCCCCGCTGAGGAATGTCTGAGTTGCCTTGCTTATACCAATGGCGTAGCCACAAATATTGAACCTGTTTGGTGGAGAAAATGATCTAGAAATCCGAAGCTCGATATACTTTAGCTTTGTCATTCAATATTATCGCTAACACTTTTTCTTTCGTCGGGACCCGGGAATCCTCATAGCTAATTGGATATCCGATCGAGGGACTAACTTTATAGCTTTGATAAGGAGAACCAGCTGGAAGTTCCTGGCCGGTATCCAGTGTTATATTACCACTTAACAAAGCCCTACCTTCCCAATTCAATTCTATCACCTGAAGCTGTTCTAATTCCTCACCTTTTAATGATCCGAATATACTCTTTCCATAAATTTGGGACCACTGACTACCACTTTCCCAGTCAGTAAGGATCAGGTTGGCATTGTGCAGGAACCCAGAAACATAGTAGCTTCTATTACCACTATCCCAACAGAATCCGGTACCGGTCAAAGGACAGAAGGACAACACAATACTGGTGGACTGAAAGTTATCATTTACTATTTCGTGATATTCCAGTACTCGTTCAGGATAGATCCTTTCTTCTCCATTGATCCTTACCGCCAGTATCAGATCATTTTCCTTGTGATTGCCTTCTATAAAAAGCTCCTTGGTTTTTATTTGCTTAAATGGCGGATCGTAAATAGCGGGAATAGCATTGGGTAACGCAGCTTGTACCACGAAATCGGTATCGATCAACCAGCCGTCCTTCTCGGTGTCTTCCAAGCGTGACTTCTCAACCCCTTCACTGTAAAGACTGACTTCAGGATAGAATGCTGCAACACTAAACCAATATGCTTTAACCTGATGCACGAAATCCAACTGAGCACCCTGGTTTGGTCCCTTTACCGCCTTGCCAAAAACATCCCAATAGTTCCCCAGATTATCTTCCAGAATAGCTGGCAAGGAATCGGACTCCTGAAACTCCAGCACCTGTCCGTTGAAGGTACGATCATATGCTACCATCACGTCAAATTGAGAGTTATGATAAATGATCAGTTGATGATCCTGAAATTGATCATACAATATGGAACCAGCCACCAATTTCACCGGTGGAGTCAACTCTTCAGGATCACTCTCGCAGGAGGTTGCCAGGAATGCACAGAGCATAAATAAGTAGTATGCCTTACAGCGGACGGTTGATCTGTCTAAGTTCAGTTTCATTTTTGCTAATATTAATAAGTAGCGAGGCGGTAAATTTGTTGGTAGTGGTAATCTGGAATCCGTTTAGATCCCGGTACAATGGCAAGTCCGCCGACACACCGATTGCGGTGTTTGGCGTTAAGTTAAGATTGAGACCTGGAACCAGGGAGAGCCAGGTTCCTCCGGTGTTATCGTTCGAAAAGTCCTCAATCTGATCTTTCCCGGCCCTTCGAAGCCTTAAAAGTAAACTTGGACTGGTGCTGACTGTACCTACTACAAAATTGTCTGAAATTCCCGCAAAAAATTGTATTTCGTTGCCAAACTTGTAACTATTATGGAAAGTAAGGTTATCGCTAGCGGTGTTCAATCTGTAATATGCAGAGGTAGTGACCAGCATTGACTTCCTAATAGATAGTGCTGCCTG
>BQJT01000054.1 GCA_021604845.1 Cyclobacteriaceae bacterium | reverse complement strand
ATTTTGTCCGAAACCTTTCCGTTAGAGAAAATCTTTTCAATTCCAGGCATACGCACTTTCAATGCTAGTACATGCATGCCCAGGTAATTTAGAATATCTGTTAAGTGACTCAATGCTAAAGCCCCGCCTTGCACCCCTGATGATAAGCCCACCAGCGCACATTTCTTATCTTTAAACGGATTAGGGTAAGAGAGTCCATCGATAAATGCTTTTAAGACCCCAGGGAAAGACCCGTTATACTCAGGAACTATGAAGATGAATTTGTCTGCGCTTTCTATCAGGGCTGATAGTTGATTAAAGTCCTGGTTACTTCCTGAATTCTCGTACAAAGCTGAACAAACGAAATCTTCTGGTAAATCCTGAAGGTCTAAAATGTGACTGGCTGCCCCCGCTTGTCCAAGTAGTGCCTGGTAGTGTTCAGCAATAGCTCGGGAAACAGCCGATTTTCGATTGGTGCAACTTATGATTGTGATCATATTTATTTACCGGGTTTTGGTTCAAAGATAATAGCTTTAACAGTTATCAAGTTATGAATTATTAATTTGGAATGGGAAATAGTGCTACCTGGAGCTGCAAGTTCATTACTATCTACACGCATGTAATATTAAATCCCCTAATACTTTAAATTAAATGGATGGCTTCATAGTTTTACAACCAGTTGTGTTATGTCCATTTCAGTAAAGAACCTTACTAAAAAATACGGCCAGCAATTGGCCCTTAACAATATTTCTTTTACCATTGATAAAGGTGAAATAGTAGGATTTCTGGGCCCGAATGGTGCGGGTAAGTCGACCACTATGAAAATAGCCACCTGTTACTTACCACCCACCTCAGGTGTGCTGGAAGTTTGTGGTCTCAACGTAGGCCATAATTCTCTAGCAGTCAGGCAGCAGGTAGGTTACCTGCCAGAGCACAACCCCTTATATCTGGATATGTATGTTCATGAATACCTGAGATTTATCGGGCAGATACACAAATTAAAGGGAAAAATATTGAAGGACAGCGTTCACAGGGTAGTGGAGATGTTTGGATTAACCAAAGAGCAGAACAAGTTGATAGGGGCCTTGTCCAAAGGGTTTCGGCAGCGGGTAGGTCTGGCCCAGGCTTTAATCCATGACCCGAAGGTGCTAATACTTGATGAGCCTACTACCGGTTTGGATCCCAACCAGATTACCGAGATTAGAGAGCTTATCCGTGAAGTCAGCGCAGAGAAGACTGTACTGTTCTCTACCCATATAATGCAGGAGGTACAGGCCCTCTGTCAACGGGTGGTAATTATTAATAACGGGCACATAGTCGCGGACAAGGCAGTAAGCCAGTTAAAGGACGAATCCGGGATGAATGGGTACTATCAAACCTACCGGGTTTCCTTTGAAAACAGGGTAAATCAAAAAGACCTCAAACAAATACCCGGAGTTTCCGAAGTACAGGAAGATGGCAAAGATACCTTTTTGTTGATTTCCGCTGAAGAACAGGATCTGAGAGCTACAATTTTTAAAACTGCAGTGACCAATGGCTGGACTTTGATCGAACTTACCAGGCAGTCTCACAGCCTGGAACAGGTATTCAAGGAACTGACAGGGAAGGGGGGGCGTAGTGATTAGTGTTTTTAAAAAGGAGGTGGCGGGCTTTCTCAATTCATTGATTGCCTATATTGTAGTTAGCGTTTTCTTAACCGGTATTGGTTTATTGATGTGGGTTTTTCCACAAACCAACCTACTGGATTACGGATTTGCCGATATGGAGAGCTTATTCGGTCTAGCACCCTATGTGTTCATGTTTTTAATTCCTGCTATCTGCATGAAATTTTTTGCTGAGGAAAGAAAATCAGGGACCATGGAACTACTGTTTACCAGGCCGCTCACCGATTACCAGGTAATTTTCGGGAAGTATTTAGCGGGATTCTTTCTAGTGGTCTTTTCATTGGTTCCCACTTTGATCTATTACTATTCTGTATATGAATTAGGCAACCCCAGGGGCAATTTGGATAGCGCAGGCATTGCAGGCTCATACATTGGTTTGCTGCTGCTTGGCTCATTTTTTACTGCTTTAGGAGTGTTGGCATCCTCGTTGACAGAAAATCAAATCGTTGCTTTTATTCTTGGGGCGTTTTTATGTTTTATCTGGTATGATGGGATTGATGCCCTGTCACAAATGGACTTGGTAGATGGGGCTGGTCATCAGATTGAACGACTTGGAGTGGTGTATCATTATAACTCCTTAAGCCGTGGATTAATGGACAGCCGGGATATTATGTATTTTGTAAGCATTACTACCGCAACCTTGTTATTAACTAAACTGGTAATTGGCAGCAGGAAATGGTAGCTGGGAATTCAATGATGATTACTGACCTGCTAAAGTTTTTTATCGGGATAATGGTGCTGGTGATCTTAAACCAACTAACGGCCCAGTTTCCTGTTCGCTGGGACCTTACCGAAGAGAAACGGTTCTCCATACAACCTGCTACCAGAGATTTACTCACCAATCTGGATGAAGTAGTATATATAGACGTTTATCTCGATGGAGAACTCCCTGCCGGGTTTGAGCGTTTGAAAAAAGCAATACGGGAAACACTGGAGGAGTTTAGGGTCTATGCAGGTGACAACATACAATACAAGTTTGTAAACCCAAACCAGGCAGTTTCTCAGTCATCTCGCAATCAGTTTTATGCCAGTTTAGCTGAGAAGGGAATTCAGCCTTCCAATGTCATCGATACAAAAGATGGGCAAAGGAGTGAAAAGCTGGTTTTCCCGGGTGCTTTGGTCGCCCGTGGTACAGAGGAAACGGGTGTCCTGCTTTTGAAAGGAAACAAAGGGGCCGGACCGGATCAGCAATTAAACCAAAGCATTGAAGGATTAGAATATGAACTTGCTGCTGCGATTCGGGGACTCTCTACCACCGATCGCCGACGAATCGGTATGGTAAGGGGACATGGTGAATTGGCTGATCAGGATCTTGCAGATCTTACCAATAGCCTGGCAAGTCAATACGATATTGGAAACGTGAATCTGGCGATTTTCCAGAACCTGATCGGATATGATGCATTAATAGTGGTGAAACCGGTTCATCCATTTTCAGAATTGGAGAAGTACAATCTGGACCAGTTCATAATGCAGGGGGGAAAGGCTTTGTTTTTTATGGATGTTTTGCATTTGGATATGGATAGCATCAAAGGTGAAGGTACTTATGCACTTCCGGTGGAGACCAATCTGGATGATATGTTTTTTAAGTATGGCGTACGCATTAATAAAGATCTGGTAGTGGACCGGTTTGGGCAACGATACCCTATAGTGGTCGGTACGGTGGGTAATCAACCCAACCTGCAGTGGATGCCCTGGCCGTTTTATCCACTGATTAATCATACCGGCGACCATCCTATTGTAAAGAATTTAGACGTATTAAGTACCCGGTTTGTTTCAAGCATGGATACGGTAAAAGCTGAAGGAGTCATAAAAACACCCCTGTTTTTCTCTTCGGAATATTCTATGAAAGCTGACTATCCTGTGAAAGTAAGTCTAAATGATTTGCGTAAGGATTTCAATCCTGAAACATTTAACCAGGGACCAATTCCGTTGGCTTATTTGTTAGAGGGGAATATGACCTCGCTTTTTAAGAACCGTCTGTTACCGGAATCAGCGGTGGGAGAAACACCATTAGAAGAGGGGAGGTCCAAGATCATTGTGGTGGCCGATGGTGACATGATGACCAGCCAGCTCAATCCAAAGACAGAAAGGCCCTTGCCAATGGGGTTTGACCTGGCATCGCAGCAAGAGGCATTTGCCAACAGGGATTTTCTGATGAATTCTATGGCTTACCTGCTGAACGACCAGGGGATTATCAACGCCCGAAACAAAGAAATTAAGATTCGACCACTGGACACCGTGAGGATCTCCGATCAAAGACTCTCATGGCAGTTATTCAATCTGTTAACTCCACTGGTTTTGTTGATAGTTTACGGGGTAGGCAGAAGTTATATAAGAAAACGCAAATACGGAAACTTTAAATGAATCGGTTGGGAAACAAATCGCTGGGGGTATTATTGGCCTTACTAGTACTGATCTCAGTCAGTCTCAGTTTTTGGGAGCGGGGCAGCGGCAACGGAAAGATTGACACGGATTTGTTCGTGGTTGAAAATATTGACCCAATTGATCGCATTGTAATTTCCAATCAACAGGAGATTCTTGATTGCCGGGCATTTTCCGGAGGTTTTAAAATAAACGACGAGTTTGTGATGGACCAGGATCTTCTTACCGTATTGGCTGCAGTATTCCAGAGGGTAAGGGTACAAAGGCCATTATCAGGTAATCAACAACAGCAGGTTTACCAAAGTATTAAAGAAACCGGAAGTCACATCGAGCTCTATCAGGGTGATCAGCTACTGACCTCCTTCTGGGCTGGTGGAGACCCATCTGAACAAAATTCTTATTTCGCTACTGAAGAAGGCGCAGTCTACCTAGTACATCTGCCGGGATATACCAGTTATGTAAGCGGATTATTTCAGCTCCCATTAGCAAAATGGCGTAGTCGAACAATCTTTAACAATACCTGGCGATCGTTGCTGACTTACAGTTTTCAGGATTTCAATGATCCGGAAAACGATTTTCAGATAAATTATCAGGATCCTTTTTTTCAAGTCCCCGGAGTTCAACAGTTGGATAGTAATAATGTAATTGACTATCTCCAACGGGTAGTTTCGTTAACTGCTTCGGCGGTGGTGGATACCGCCTATCAGGGAATGCCCGCACTGGAATTAACTACTACTGATATTGATCCAGCCAAAAACCAAACACTGACATTGTATGGAGAGGATGATCAGCCGGTGATGTTAGGAAAATCCGGCAACCAGTATTTTACTTTTGCCAGGGCCAACATAGAACCACTTTTGAAGAACAGCCGGTTCTTTGAAAAAGACTTTTAAAAGACTAACCACTATCGTCAATTGAGTACTATTTCAATGGACACTATACATTGATTTATTATAGAATCAATCGGCGACAAAGGATAATCGAATAAATTAATGATTAACTAATCAAGTAATAAGTATTTAATTAATCAATTATTCTGGTGTTCCCGCGGTTCCATGGTTGTTCACTTGCATTTTATTTTTAAATTTGCCAGCCAAACCACTCGTAAACTTATTGTCCAATATGAAATTTATTGTTTCTTCCTCCGCACTATTGAAACAACTATCGGCCATCAATGGCGTCATCACTACTAATCCGGTGGTACCAATATTAGAGAATTTTCTATTCGAGATTGACGAGGGTCAATTAACCATTACTGCTTCAGACTTACAAACATCAATGATTACCTCGCTCGATGTTGAAGCAAAGGAGAGTGGAAGTATTGCGGTGCCCGCCAAAATTCTATTGGAAACATTAAAAAACTTACCCGAACAACCCGTAACGTTTTCGATTGATAAGGAAACTTACAGCGTAGAGATAAATTCGGATAATGGCCGCTACAAACTAGCAGGAGAAAACGCCACAGATTTTCCAAAAGTACCTTCTGTTACCGATGGAGACAGGGTAGAAGTTTTATCCGATATACTTAGTAAAGCTATTTCAAACACCATATTTGCCACCAGTAATGATGAGCTACGACCCGCTATGACTGGGGTCTATTTAAGTCTGAATGATACCAATACTACTTTTGTGGCGACCGATGGTCACCGCTTGATCCGATACAGACGAGTAGATGTGGTTTCAGAAATGGACAATACCATGATTATTCCACGCAAAGCTTTAAATCTGCTAAAAACCACGCTGCCTGCAGAAAATACTCCGGTAACCGTAGAATACAATGTATCCAATGCCTATTTCAAGTTCAATCAGATCCAGATGATTTGCCGGCTTATTGACGAACGTTTTCCGGATTACGAAAATGTAATTCCTGTCGACAACCCCAATCAGATTGTGATTGACAGACTGGAACTACTGTCTTCTCTTAAAAGAATTGCAATATACGCCAATAAGACCACACATCAGGTTAGACTGAAGGTTACTGGAAGTGAGATGCTTATTTCCGCAGAAGACCTTGATTTTTCAAACGAAGCCAGTGAACGACTTTCCTGTGAACATGACGGTGAAGATATTGAGATAGGGTTCAATGCAAAATTTCTATTGGAGATGCTGGGCAATATTACCAGTAAGGAGATTACTCTTCAGTTATCAGCGCCTAACCGTGCTGGTCTGATTTTACCCAGTGAGTCTGATGACAACGAAGATATTCTGATGTTGGTAATGCCTGTAATGTTAAACAACTACGTTTAGAATCCTGCCGGACGCTTAAACCGGATAATTATCGGGCTATTACCAGTTAATCCATAGGTAGACTGGGCGTGATCAGAAAATGGTAACCCATTGTTATCCAATCCTACCCAAATTTCATCATTGGTTAGCAGCAGGGCTTCTCCCATACCGTATTTAGAGTTTTTGTAAAGCTTACCGTCCTGATGGCTGCAGGTACTCTTGTAAGATACCTTACTGATAACCTCCATCGAATTGGCATCTAACTTGGCTATCAGGTTGTCATTTCTTTCTAGCACATAGAGAAAACCGTTTTCGAACTTTAGATCAGAAATATCTCCTTCGGAATCGTTAAAACCTACACTTATAACCTGTTGCAGGTTAAGATCGTAACTTATAATAAATCGGGGCTCTCGTTCTTTGGCCAGGTAAAGTATTTTGTTATCGCAATCTACAGCAATGCCTTCCAGACCTTTATTGGAACCCCATCCATCGGAAACTTCTACCAGGTCCTTGTCAAATATTTCTGACTGAATGGTAGAATAGACTTTATTATGCATCTCATCGGTAAACATAATACCAGTTTCCGGGCAATAGTCTAATCCCTCAATGTCCGGGTCAGCCAGCTGGCTGATTTCAATACTGTCCGTTACCTGAAAAAGAGAAGGCTGCAGACTAATTTTATAAGCATAAGCCTGCCCGGGATTATCATTAACAATCCAAACGTTGCCGTTAACATCCACTGCGCCGCTAAGGTCAAATTCCTGCTGGTAGTTGATAAGGCGATGAATGGTAATTAGTTCGAGTTCTTCTATTTCTATTAATGGGATTAGCCAGCTAGTTCCCACCAATATGGTCAGTAAGAAATGAAGAATTATGATCATTTAACTGAGTCGTTCAATTTTAGCCCCTATTGCCTGAAGTCGTTGGTCAATAAATTGATACCCGCGATCAATTTGTTCTACGTTATGAATGACACTGGTTCCGCTGGCAGATAAGGCTGCAATTAGCAAGGATACTCCTGCCCGGATATCCGGGGAGGTCATCTGGATCCCTCGGAGAGGATTTTTTCTGTCAAGTCCGATTACCGTTGCGCGATGGGGGTCGCATAAAATTATCTGAGCACCCATTTCAATAAGTTTGTCTACAAAAAATAGCCGGCTTTCGAACATTTTCTGATGCACCAGTACCGTGCCCTTGGCCTGTGTAGCCACCACCAGCAAAATGCTCAGCAGATCTGGGGTGAATCCGGGCCAGGGAGCATCAGAGATGGTCATAATGGAACCATCAATGTATGACTCTATTTCATAATGCTCTTGTTCAGGGATAACAATATCATCACCTGCCAGCTCAAATTCTATGCCCATTTTTCTAAAAACCTGAGGAATAATACCCAACTCCCGGAACTTAACATCTTTAATGGTAAGGGCACTTTGGGTCATGGCTGCCAATCCAATAAAGCTGCCAATTTCAATCATGTCAGGTAAAACCACATGCTCCGTTCCATTTAACGATTCGACTCCATCAATGGTTAGCAAATTAGATCCAATGCCCTTTATCCGGGCACCCATGGATACTAACATCTTGCACAGTTGCTGAAGATATGGTTCACAGGCTGCATTATAAATTTGAGTGGTTCCTTCCGCGAGCACCGCTGCCATTACCACATTGGCAGTACCTGTAACAGATGCTTCATCCAAAAGCATATAACAGCCCTTAAGTTTATCAGCTTGTACGGAAAAGAACAAATCCTCGGGGTTGAACCTGAATTTGGCCCCCAGTTTCTGAAAACCTACGAAGTGAGTATCGAGTCGTCTACGTCCTATCTTATCACCTCCAGGTTTGGGCAGTTTTGCAGTACCAAATCGACCGAGCATGGGGCCCAGGAGCATTACGGACCCTCTGAGTGAACTGGCCTGGTTTTTATAATCCTGCGATTCAAGGTAATCCAGATTGACGTGGTTGGCAGTGAACCGATACTCATGATCATTGATCTGCTCCACCTGGACGCCCATGTCTTCCAACAACTGTATAAGCTTAATTACATCCCGAATTTGAGGGATGTTACCTATGGTGACCGGTTTGGAGGTAAGTAATACCGCGCAAATTACCTGAAGTGCTTCATTCTTAGCTCCCTGGGGCACAATTTCACCATTTAACTGGTGCCCCCCCTGGATTTGAAATGAACCCATTAATTGTTGCTCTTGCGTCGTTTGTTACTTCTCCTTTTACCATTACCTCCACCAGATCGGCGAGGTCTTTCTTTGTAGGTTGGTTCAAAAAGGTTGTTCTCTTTAACTTCGTCTAAGTCAATACTGAGCGCACCATCAGAGAGTTCGCCTATATGATCGACTATTACGCTCTCATCAACTACTTCCTTGTTCCAAACACCGTAAAAACTTCTCATTAGTCGACCTAGGTAGATTATTGCATCTTTTCTCTCCTGAGGATCTTGGATTTCAGTCGCCTGCTTAACCAGTAATTCTATGTTTCGACCATAGTGCTTGTATTTTAGTCTGTGGTTATTATAACCCAGTGTTTCAGGCTTCTTTGCAAGTACTTCCGGTGTTGGCTTAGGAAAAGGGCTATCAACTTCCAATTTAAAATCAGAAATTATAAAAAGGTCATCCCATAGTTTCTGAGAAAATTCATTCCCGTCCTTTAGCGCAGGATTGATTAGTTTCATTAGTTCAACCAGCGTGTGGGAATATTCCTTTCGCTTCTCGTCCTCTTTAATTTCTCTTATATAGCTTACCAGTTTTTGAATATTACGGCCATATTCCTTCAGGATAAGTTCTGGACGTCCGGTATTGTATTCATGTAAATCACTCATTCCGATATATTAATCATGTATTTTAAGTTTGGCAAAACTAAGCAATAATGTCTTCTCCCCAAAATTATCAAATTTAACCCGAGCCTTCTTTTGTGCACCTTCCTGGTCTAATTTTACTACCAAACCAAATCCAAATTTGGGATGTTCTACTTTCATACCCTGTTCCAGCTGGGAGGTATCACTAGGACTAAAATCTTTGGAAATAATGTGTTGTTGCGTTTTGCCGTTTAATGGTTGCAGATTGCGTTTTTGAATTCCGGTTACTAATGTTTTTGCGTAGTTGTCACTTCCGGTTGCAGCACCTGTGGGGGTTTTAAACCCTGCCGAAGAAGCAAATTTTCCACTGCTCCATTTGCGATCCACTTTTATGAAAGAAGGATCTAACTCTTCAATAAAACGACTGGGTTCACAGCTCTTCAATCTTCCATACCGATAACGGGTGAGTGCATAGGAAAGGAAGAGTTTCTTTTGGGCTCGGGTTATCGCTACATAAAAAAGCCGTCTTTCTTCTTCCAGATCGGCCCTGCTGCTCAGCATCATTTGGGAAGGAAACAGGTCTTCTTCCAGCCCAACAATATAAACGTTTTTAAACTCAAGACCTTTAGCACTGTGGATTGTCATTAAAGTTACCTTCTCCTGCTCGGCATCTTTCTGTGTATCCGCATCGGTTAACAGTGCAATTTCCTGAAGAAAAGCCCCCAGGCTACGGTCTTTCCTGTTTTCATCAGGTGTATCGACAAATTCCTTTATCGCATTAAGTAGTTCCTGAACATTTTCATACCTGTTCAGCCCTTCAATGGTCTTGTCATCGTAGAGCAATTTCAATAATCCGGAAACTTTTGCGATGTGGCTGGCAGTTTCAAAAGCATCTTTTTGTTCGGAAATTATTTTAAAGCTGCGGATTATAGTTACAAAATCGTGAATAGTATTTGCTGCTCTGGCAGACACGAAGCTCTTTGCATTAACCAGCACATCCCATAATGAGATATCGTGGTCGTAGGCTGCCACCATTAGTTTTTCTACGGTACCTGGTCCAATCCCGCGCTTGGGTAAGTTTATGACTCGCCTGAGCGCCTGTTCATCGTTTTGATTTACTACAAAACGGAAATAGCCCATCAGGTCTTTAATCTCTTTTCGCTGATAAAATGACAAACCGCCGATGACCTTGTATCCAATATTTACTCTCCTCAGGGCTTCTTCAATAGCTCTGGATTGACTGTTTGTGCGATAGAGGACGGCGAAATCAGAATTTCTATACTGATGGTTGACTTTTTCCTCAAATACTGAAGAAGCCACAAGCTTACCTTCCTCGTTATCTGAGGTGGCTTTCATCAGGTGAACCAATTCGCCATCTTCATTCCGGGTCCAGACGTTTTTTCGCAGCTGTGCCTTGTTGTGATTAATTACCGAATTAGCAGCATTGACAATATTTTGAGTAGACCGGTAGTTTTGTTCTAGCTTAATAACCTTTAAATCCGGGTAGTCTTTCTCGAAATTCAGGATATTTTGTATGTCGGCCCCCCTGAAAGCATAAATACTCTGGGCATCATCACCAACCACTGCAATGTTTTGATTTACTGCCGCCAGTTTTTTGGTAATTAAGTATTGGGACAGATTGGTGTCCTGGAACTCGTCCACCATAACGTAGTGAAACCGGTGCTGGTACTTGTTAAGCGACTCGGGAAAATCCCTGAATAACACATTGGTGTTAAACAAGAGGTCATCAAAATCCATGGCATCTGCTTTAAAGCATCTTTGTGCATAAGCCTTATAGAGATTTCCCATTTCTGGTTTCATCTGACTATTGTCATCGGCCTGAAAAACAGGGTTTTGTAGATAGTTTTTCCAGGATATCAACCTATTTTTTGCCGACGATATTCTGTTAAGTACTACGTTGGGCTTGTAAATCTTATCATCCAGCCCTCTTTCTTTAACCAAGGCTTTAATAAGTGATTTACTATCATCTGTATCGTAGATGGTGAAATTAGCAGGATAACCCAGTTTGGAAGCCTCAGCTCTTAGAATTCTAGCAAAAACCGAATGGAAGGTGCCCATCCATAAGTTTCTGGCCTCTGTGCCAACCACCCGCTCTATACGTGACCGCATTTCCTGAGCAGCTTTATTGGTAAAGGTCAGGGCCAGTATGTTGAAGGGATCGACTTGCCGGGATTGAATTAGATGGGCTATCCTGTAGGTCAATACCCTGGTCTTCCCGGATCCCGCCCCTGCGATGATCATACAAGGACCCTCTGTGTGTAAAACTCCTTCTTTTTGTGCTTGATTCAGGCACTCCAGGTATTCCATAGTCCCCTGCTAAATGTAGAGGGCAAGTTACTATTTGACAGTATAACCGTGAAGTTTATGGATCAAAATCTCAAGCCCACGGCTATGGTATTTCGTAAACTCAACATCAACACCTTTCACATCCACAAATTCCAGGCACCACTGTAAAAGAAATGTGAAACTTTTTACGCCCTTGCACACCTCCCTGCCCACACTCACACTCACACTCACACTCACACCTGCCGGCAGGCCCACACCCACACCCACACCCACACCCACACCCACACTCACACTCACACTCACTTGTGGATAATGGTGTGTAAAAGTTGTTTAAAAGAGAACCGGATAAAATTTGCTATACGCAACGGGTCCATTTACCTTAGAACTATCAAACACCATGATCACGACAAGTCGAAAGGACTAGGATTGAAGGTCAACTACCTAGGTAATTTTTACCTGATATCCAGAGACTTGAAGGGCTTTCGCGAGAGGCGCCCTGATGGAGGAAGTCAGAATGATCTTGAGCCTGCTTAACCGGTTTCCGGTTAGCTACGGTTAATCAACTTTTGTTGACCGACCGCAGTTGGCCTTGCTTATCTACTGGAAGTTTCGACTTTGTAGTGGATAGCGATGTCTGGTAGGTTGTTTGATGCTTATTAGAAATTACGGTTTCTAAATAGGCGAAAACGGGAGTCTTTCGAAGGAGAGGTTCCCGTTTTTACATTAGGTTCCCCTTTTGGTTAATCTCCCAAAGAATTAATTGTTACCCAATATCGATAGCCCACCAGGCCTCTTTCCAATTTACTAAGTTTGGCAAGGTCTTTATGCGCGTAACTGGGTAAGATGAGCTTGTTTATTTTGGAAAGAAACTTGAAAAATGACTTTTTCATTTTAATTGTATGTCAGGGTGTATAAATTTAAATAAAAAAGCATCCAAATTCAATTGGATAGGGGACAAGCTACTTTTACCGGCTTGTCTTAGAGCCAATGATTCAGAGGTAAGGGTAACTAATTAACTTACCAAATCACCAACTCACCAACTCAACAACTCACCCCTGTCTCATGATCGAAATTGATGATACCTTAATTTCCGACGATATCAAGACGGCTTACTTTACTTGCGATCTTAAACGATGCAAGGGAGCCTGCTGTGTTGAAGGTGATCTGGGGGCTCCACTGGAAGACAATGAGTTGCCAGTTCTTAAAGAAATCTACCCCCGTGTGGCACCGTACCTTTCAGCCAAAGGGAGACAGGCCATCGAGCAACAGGGTACGTTCATAAAAGATTTTGAGGATGATTTTTCAACACCCACCATAGATGGAAAAGAGTGTGCCTATGCGGTTTATGATGAAAATAAGGTATTAAAGTGTGGCATAGAGTCAGCTTATATTGACGGCCAGATTGATTTCCAAAAGCCAATATCCTGTCATCTGTACCCCGTGAGAATAACCAGTTATGAGCAATATGATGCGGTTAATTATGATCGCTGGCAAATATGCGACCCAGCTTGCAGTCTGGGAAAATCCTTAAAAATTCCGCTGTACAAGTTTCTAAAAATCCCTTTAATCCGAAAGTATGGTGCTAAGTGGTATGAGAAATTGCTTGGGATTATTGATGGTGGAAACGATTAGTCCCTGATTATACTCAATAAAATAATCAAAAAAAATCCCTTTTAGAGATCAGAAAGGTCAAATGTGTCCATAAAAGCAGTAGTAAACTGCCCGCTCTTAAAGTCAGGGTTATCCATTAGTTTGATGTGAAACGGAATAGTAGTCTTTATCCCTTCGATTACAAATTCCTCCAAAGCGCGCTTCATGCGAACCAAAGCCTCTTCCCGGGTTGTAGCTGAAACAATCAGCTTCGCTATCATTGAGTCGTAATTTGAGGGAATAGTGTATCCCGAATATACGTGGCTGTCGACCCGCACTCCATGTCCGCCCGGCAAGTGCAAATTAGTTATTCTACCAGGGCAGGGCCTGAAACCATTAGATGGATCTTCCGCATTTATCCTGCATTCTATTGCGTGCATTTTAGGAAAATAGTCATTGCCCGATACCTCAGCTCCTGCCGCTACTTTAATCTGTTCCTTTATCAAGTCAAAATCTGTAACTTCTTCTGTAACAGGATGTTCTACCTGGATACGGGTGTTCATTTCCATGAAATAGAAGTCCCCATGTTTGTCAACCAGAAACTCAACGGTACCTGCACCTTCATAGCGTATTGCCTCAGCACCTTTAACTGCAGCAGCCCCCATTTTCTTTCTTAGTTTGTCATCAACTACAGGTGAGGGGGATTCTTCCACCAATTTCTGGTGCCTTCGTTGAATAGTACAGTCACGCTCGCTAAGATGGCAGGCTTTTCCATTCATTCCGCCAACTACCTGAATTTCTATGTGTCTTGGTTCTTCTACAAACTTCTCCAGGTAAAGTCCATCATCACCAAAGGCTGCACTCGACTCCTGCCTGGCATCATCCCAGGCTTTCTGAAATGCATCAGGGTGTTTAACTATGCGCATACCACGACCTCCGCCGCCGGCGGTAGCTTTAAGAATAACCGGGTATTTGATGCGCTTGGCTACACGAAGGCCTTCTTTTACGTCTTTCAACAAACCATCGGAACCCGGGATAGTTGGGACACCTGCCTTTTTCATGGTGGCTTTGGCAGTAGCTTTGTCTCCCATTTGTTTTATCATATCAGGGGAAGCGCCGATGAATTTTATATTGTAATCCTGACAAACCTGCGAGAATTCGGCATTTTCTGCCAAAAACCCATAGCCTGGATGAATAGCATCGGCGTTGGTAATTTCAGCGGCGGCAATAATTTTAGGAATACTTAAGTAGGAATCAGCGCTGGGTGGGGGGCCGATACAAACCGCTTCATCTGCAAATCGAACGTGAAGGCTCTCTTTATCCGCTGTTGAGTAAACGGCAATAGTCCGGATTCCCATTTCCTTACAGGTTCTGATTATTCGAAGGGCAATCTCCCCTCTGTTAGCAATTAAAATCTTCTTAAACACAGGCTTACAAACAGTTATCCGATTAAAGATTTAGGCAGGATCAATTAAAAACAGTGGTTGGTCGTATTCTACAGGTGAAGAATTGTCTACCAGAACTTTGACCAATGTTCCTGCTACTTCTGACTCAATTTCATTGAATAATTTCATAGCCTCCACAATGCAGACAGTTTGGCCAACGGCAATTTTATCACCAACCGATACGAACGCTTCCGAGTCCGGGTTTGCTGATCGGTAGAATGTACCTATCATAGGTGATTTTATCTCCTGATAGCCATTCTTTTCAGTTTGAGGAGTTGAGGCTTCCGGGTCACCGCTGGTTGCACCGTTTTCCTCTGTGGTTGACGCAGGTTGATTGGTTGGCGGGGCTCCCTGGCTGGGGCTTTTTTCAATGATCTTTTGTTTGACCTCCGAATTTTTTTTGACTTTTATTTTGAACTCTTCAGTTTCAATATTGACCTCATCTAAACCAGATTTTGAGATAAAGTCAATTAATTCCTGAATTTCTTTGGCTTTCATATTTATTGTTTTACTCGTTCAGAATAGGAGTTGGTACGAGTGTCTACCTTGATGGTTTCACCCTGGTCGATAAACAAAGGAACCTGTATTTCTGCCCCGGTTTCTAACGTGGCAGGTTTGGTGGCATTAGTGGCGGTATCGCCCCTGAGGCCAGGTTCCGTATAGGTTACATCAAGCACTACGAAAGGAGGAAGCTCGACACTCAAAGGAGTTTCCGTTTCGTCATGATAAATTATCTCTACATCCTGGCCATCCTTCAAAAGGTTGGCCCCGGATATTTGTTCCTCGGGCAGGCTTATTTGGTTAAAAGTGTTACTATCCATAAAGTGATAACCGATATCATCCTTATACAGGTACTGGTGGGGTCTGCGTTCAATTCTGGCAGTGGTGACTTTAACACCCGCAGTAAATGTATTATCAACCACTTTACCAGTGTTGATGTTTTTGAGTTTTGTTCTGACAAAGGCGGGTCCTTTGCCTGGTTTTACATGCTGGAACTCTACTATGGTGTACAGATCATTATTAAACTCAATGCACAACCCGTTTTTGAAATCAGCAGTGCTGGCCATGGGCAGGTATTTTAACGTAATTTACAAATCAAATTTTTAAATGCAATTTAATTGTGGCCATTATAGGCCCACTTCATGTAGGTAGCACCCCAGGTAAATCCACCTCCAAATGCGGCAAGAATTAGGTTATCTCCTTTTTTCAACTTGGATTCATAATCCCATAAACATAACGGAATGGTACCCGCGGTGGTATTGCCGTATCTGCTAATATTATTCATTACTTTTTCAGATCCTATACCCATTCGATTGGCAGTAGCATCAATAATTCTGAGATTGGCCTGATGTGGTACCAGCCAGGCAATGTCATTAGCTGTCAGATTATTTCGATTCATTATCTCCTCCGAAACATCAGCCATATTTTGCACCGCAAACTTGAATACTTTCGCCCCTTCCTGGTAAATATAATGCATTCTGGCGTCTACAGATTCATGACTTGCCGGGTGCAGGCTACCACCACCTTTCATATGCAGGAATGCCGCGCCAGCACCATCTGATTTTAATACAGAGTCGATAATGCCCTCAGGCTCTTCAGTAGGTTCAAGTAGCACCGCGCCGCCACCGTCACCAAATATTATACAGGTGGTTCTGTCTGTGTAGTCAATAATGGAAGACATTTTATCTGCTCCAATTACCACAACTTTCCGGTAAGTACCCGATTCAATAAATTGAGTTGCGGTCGCCAATGCAAACAAAAACCCGGAACAGGCCGCCTGAAGATCATAGCCGAATGAATTTACCGCACCAACACGCTCTGCTACCAGGTTTGCGGTAGAAGGGAATAGCATGTCCGGGGTACAGGTTGCACAGATAATTAGATCAATTTCACCAGGATCGGTATTGGTTTTTTCCAGTAGTCCCTGTACTGCTTCAATGCCTATTACAGAAGTCCCCTTACCTTCACCCTTCAGAATCCTGCGTTCCTTGATACCAGTACGGGAGGTAATCCATTCGTCAGAAGTTTCCACCATGGTTTCAAGTTCTTCATTGGTAAGTACATAATCTGGAACATACCCATGAACTCCGGTAATCCTTGCCTTTAGATTTCTCATAGTTGATTAGTCTTCCTGCAGACTTTCTTTTATTTTTTTGTGCACCTGTGATTTGACCATTTGCTGTGCTTGTAACAACATGTTTTTTATAGCGGTAGCACTGGAAACCCCGTGGCCAATGATTACATTTCCATTTACACCAAGTATGGGGCTGCCTCCAATGGTTTCGTAATTGAACTGATCGAAGAACGGATCTGAAAACAAACGTTTTTTTAACAGGGAGTATATTGATTCTGCCAATTTCAGGATGACATTGCCGGTAAAGCCGTCACAGACAATCACGTCTGCCTTGTCATTGAAAACGTCATATCCTTCTATATTGCCTATAAAATTTATTTTGGTGTTGATTTTAAATAACTGATAGGCGGCCTGGGTCAACAATGTGCCTTTCTTTTCTTCGGTTCCCAAACTCATAAGGCCAACTTTCGGTTGCTCGATACCAAGAACGTGCTTGGCGTAGATTGATCCAATTTCACCGAACTGCAGCAAAACATCGGGCTTGCAGTCGGCATTAGCCCCTACATCCATTATGACACCAAGCCCCCCGGATTCTTTAGGAGCAAACCCCGCAATTCCCGGACGAATTATCCCGGTGATGGTCTTAATCGAAAACATAGCTCCAACATGCATCGCACCGGTGTTGCCCGCACTGCAAAAAGCATCAACCGCACCGGTTTTTAGTAACCGATACCCAATGGGGATGGAGGCTTGAGGCTTCTGACTAAGCGCTTTGGTGGGATGCTCACCCATTTCTATTACCTCTGTTGCGGGGTGAACTTCAATACGGCTGTTATCCACGCCGAATTGTTCCAATTTGGCATTAACCAACCATTCAGGACCAATCAGTACCACGGATACCTCTTCCGGGAGTTCCGGTAGTGCAAGCTTAACCCCTTCAATAGTAGATTCAGGAGCAAAATCACCCCCTACTACATCCAAAGCGATTTTCATAGACCTAAACGGCTATTTCTTTCTCTATGGCAGGCTTTCCACGGTAGTAACCGCATTCAGTACAAACTCTGTGTAATAAAATGGGGGCTCCGCAATTCGAACACTCAGTGAAAGTAGCTGCGGTGCTCTTATAGTGTGTCCTTCGCTTGTCCCTTCTGGATTTGGATATTTTTCGTTTAGGATGTGCCATCAGGTTGTATTGTTAAATTTTTTGGTTCTTTTTTAATTCATTTAGTTTGCTCCACCTGGGATCTGTTTCTAAGACGCTGTCCTGGCTTTTATTTGATTGATACACCAGTGCTCCGAATTCTTCATCAGATTCTGTAAACCTGGGATGAAGTTTTTTCATGGGAACAGCTAAACCTACAAACTCAAAAATATACTGACCCACGTTAATTTGCTGGGTTTCACTGGTAATCATAACTACGTCGTGATCTAGTTCCTGTTCTTCATCACCGTACTTAAAAATTACCCTGCGCATTTCATCGAGTGGGTATTGGAACTTATCTAAACTTCGATCACAGATCAACTGAACTGTGCCGGTAATTTTAACTTCCATTACCAAAAAAGAGTCGTTCTTTTCCAGTTCAATTTTAGCAATTAGCGATCCGGCATCTACCAGATCCTGTTCAAAATGGCTGAAAAATGTATCGTCTATGTCAAATTCGTAATGATGAACCTTACTGCTTAGTTTATAAATATCAATAACGAATTTCCTCATACCCTTCGTTGAAAGCAAGTTGCAAAGTTAAACATTTAAATGAAATTAGAAACCTCCCTGCGATGCTTTATCAGATCCAGAGCTGCGAATAAAGCAGCCCGGAACGAACTTTCATCAGCCACTCCTTTACCAGCAATTGGATAAGCCGTGCCGTGGTCCGGACTGGTTCGTATCACTGGTAACCCGGCAGTATAATTCACACCACTGCCAAATGAGAGTGATTTGAATGGAATTAACCCCTGATCGTGATACATAGCCAGCACAGCATCGTATTTCAGGTAGGTTTGAGATCCGAAAAAACCATCCGCTGGAAACGGACCGTAAACTAACTTGCCCCGATTTTTCAGTTCTTTTATCAGAGGTCCGATCAGTTCTTTTTCTTCGCTACCCAGAAGCCCCTCATCTCCTGCGTGCGGGTTTAGGCCAAGAACCGCAATCTTAGGCTTTTCAATACCAAAATCTTGCTTGAGGGTTTCTTCAAGTATCTCCATTTTATCAGTTACCCGGTCTTTGGTAATACTTTCTACTACCTGCTTTAGGGGTATATGGCCGGTAACTACGCCGATTCTCAAATTTTCACTGATCATAAGCATTAGACCTCGTCTGACGCCGGTTCTGGCTACCAGGTATTCCGTGTGACCCGGAAAATTGAAGGCTTCGTGCTGAATGGTATTTTTATTGATCGGGCCGGTAACCAGCCCATCCAATTTTTGCTCAATTAAATCAGCAGTGGCCTGTTCAAGGCTCTTTAAAGCATAGCTTGCTGCTTCTTCTGTTGCTACCCCTGGTTTGATAGTAACGTTTTCTTCCCAGCAGTTAAGCACATTTAGCATCTTGGGATTTGCTTGTCCGATTTCCTGTATCTGATTATACTTGAACCCTTCCATTTCCAGTGCCTTGCGATAGAAAGAGAGAATTTTGCCATTACCATAAACCACCGGTGTTACCAGCTTCATCAAACGGCTGTCAGAAAATGTTTTGATTATAACTTCAGGCCCAACTCCGTTAATGTCTCCTAATGAGATCCCGACCATCGGTAATTTTGAATCCATCATGGTTTAACTGCAGACTTGCCCTTGGGGCTTATTATCGTAGATTTACCGCTACAAGTTAGATTTTTTTATCCAACATGAGATGGTACGGCCTAAAAAACATTTAGGACAACATTTTCTTAAAGACCAGTCTATTGCACTCCGAATAGCTCGCTCACTGACTGGTTTCAGCGACTATTCCAGGGTCCTGGAGATTGGACCCGGGACAGGTGTGCTTACCAGACACCTGCTGGAGTCGACCAACTGGGATTTATGGATGATCGATGTGGATCGCGAATCAATAGATTTTCTAAGAAGAAAACTTTCTTCCGTTTCAGATCAAATAATTCTGGGTGATTTTTTGAAATGGGATGGGAGTAAAATTAAGCCGCCCTATGCGGTAATTGGTAATTTCCCATATAACATTTCTTCCCAGATTTTGTTCAAGATCCTGGATTACCGGCACACAATTCCGGAAGTAGTTTGTATGCTTCAAAAAGAGGTGGCTAAAAGACTGGTATCATCACCGGGGAATAAAGCCTATGGTATTCTTAGTGTATTCTTACAAGCCTACTATAAACTGGAATATTTATTTGATGTTCCACCTTCAAATTTTCATCCGCCACCGAAGGTTGACTCGGCGGTGATCAGGCTTCAGACACTGGGAAAATATACGCTGGAGTGCGATGAAAATCTATTCAGAAGCCTGGTTAAACAAGGATTTCAAAATAGACGAAAAACTTTGCGCAACGCATTAAAAGGATTTAATTTGCCGCAGGAAATTCAGGGCCTTGAGGTCATGAGTTTACGGGCCGAACAATTGTCTGTTGACGAATACATAACGCTAACTAAAACCATCACTCCATTTTGGAATCATTAGACCATTTTGAGTTAACCAAAGAGTTTTTGGAGCGCTTCGGAGAGGCTATTGAGTCTAAAAACGATTCCTTTATTAAAGAAAGCCTGGATCGGGTCAATCCGGCAGATATCACTTCCCTCCTGCATGAGTTTTCCAGTGAAAAAAGCAAGTATGTTTTGGACCTGCTTAAACTGGAGACTGCGGCCGAAATAATCAATGATCTCGATGCGGATGTCCGGTCTAAATTCCTTCAGCATTTCACACCAGTGGAGATTTCAAGATTCATAAACGAGCTTGACAGCGATGATGGCGCTGACATCATCAATGAATTACCTATTAAGATCCGTGAGGAGGTAATTGAAGGAATTGAGAATGAAGAGAAAGCTGCCAATGTACTTGAACTACTAAGATACGATGAAGACTGTGCCGGCGGGCTAATGGCTAAGGAACTTATCAAGGCAAATGCAAACTGGAGTATTGGCAAAACTATCGAAGAGATCCGTCGTCAGGCAGAAGATGTACAAAAGGTTTACGCAGTATATGTTGTGGATGATTTCGGCAGATTGCTGGGGCGGGTCTCATTAAAAAAGATTGTGATGGCTGAAGACCACACTAAAGTCTCGTCAATTTACGATAGTGATGTTATTTCAGTAGAGACCTACCGGGGGGAAGAGGAAGTGGCCGACATCATGAGAAAGTACGATTTAGAGGCGTTGCCTGTAGTCAACCGGCAAGGTCGACTGGTGGGACGGATAACCATCGATGATATCGTAGATGTAATCACCGAACTCGCAGAGCAGGAACGTCAGTTGATGGCGGGGATATCAGAGGATGTTGAAGAAGACGACAGTGTTTTGATGCTGACCAGGGCAAGGTTGCCCTGGCTGGTGGTAGGAATGCTGGGGGGGTTGTTGGGCGCGGTATTTATGGAAGCCTTTGAACATAATATAACCCTCAGCCTGACATTCTTTATCCCGTTGATCATGGCCACTGGCGGTAATGTGGGCATCCAGTCATCATCCCTGGTGGTGCAGAGCCTTGCTAATAAATCAGGGTTTTCAAAGACTACCTATACCCGGTTATGGAAGGTGTTTTGGGTGGCTATTCTAAACGGATTCTTGCTGGCAGCTATGGTATTCCTCGGTGTTCAATTTCTAATGGGCAGCGGATTGCGGTTGGCCCTGATTGTTGCCATCGCACTACTTTGTGTGGTATTGTTGTCTTCGTTTATGGGAACCGCTACTCCTTTAATACTTGACCGGTTTGGTATCAATCCAGCATTGGCGTCAGGTCCGTTTATTACCACTGCAAATGACCTGTTGGGTCTGGCGGTATATTTTGGAGTGGCACATCTGTTATTTTCAATGTAATTTGCTGAAATGCCTGCGATCATAATAATCGACGAGATGCATTCCAGCATCATTGCCCAGTTGGAGCAATTGGACTATGACGTTGATTATCAGCCTGAAATTTACCGGGAACAACTAAAGCACATAATCGGAAAGTATCATGGGCTTGTTGTTCGAAGCAAAACCATCATAGACTTTGATTTGCTGGAAGACGCTCAAAATCTTCAGTTTGTAGCCAGGGCAGGTGCCGGGGTGGATAACCTGGATGAGAATACCCTAAAGGAAAAAGGGATTCACATGATTAACGCCCCGGAAGGTAACCGGGATTCTTTGGGCGAGCATATGATGGGCATGTTGTTGAGTCTTTTGCATAAGATCGGTGCTTCCTGTGAGGCCATACGGAGCGGCCAGTGGGATCGTGAAGGGTTTAGGGGTACTGAGTTGGGTGGTAAAACAGTAGGTATTATAGGTTGTGGAAATATGGGCAACGCACTTGCCAGCAGACTTCAAAGTTTTGGTTGTCAGGTGTTGGGATATGACAAGTATCTCGAAGAACAGCCAACCAGCAATTATCAGCGGGTTCCAATTAACCAACTATTTATCAGGAGTGACATTGTCAGTTTACATGTACCATTAACCGAAGAAACCCGGAATTTTTATAACTATTCATTTTTTCAACAATTTAAAAAACCGATTATTCTAATGAATAGTGCCCGTGGAGAGATTCTACCATTAAAGGATTTAGTGAAGCTTTTAAGGGAAAGAAAAATTATTGGTGCCTGCCTGGACGTATTTGAAAAAGAACCCTTATTCCAACTTTCTAAGAATCAGAAGGGTATATATGACTATTTAACAGACTCACCGGAAGTGATTCTCACCCCGCATATTGCAGGATGGAGCTATGAATCCTATCAGCGCATCAACGACGTACTGGTAACAAAGATCAGGGCGCTAAAACAGTCAGGATCCATTGATTAAGCAATTTTATAGCACAATTAAGGCCTGTAAGTTTTGAGTCTAGATTGGTTGGGTTATTCGAGGGTCATAGTCCTACCTTTATACCCTGTTTTGATAACCTAAGTTGATTTAAGTTGATTAAGAAATTTACCAGACTGACCCAGTATATACTGGAAAAACCCATATTAACATCATTTCTGGTATTGTTCGGACTTTCACTGATAGTGGTGGCTTTCAGCTTCCCTCATTATATTAATCGGTTCGATGTTTTCTTCCCTCAAATATTGGTTGAGGCCCACGGGATGCTGTTTGATGTAGCCGTGATTGGTATCCTGATATTTTGGTTGAACAAAATTGGAGAAGAACGAAGACGTATTAAAACCTACCTGGATGAAATTGATGATTTCCGCTTATGGGAATCGGATGAGGCAGCTTTTCGAACTGTAGGTAATATAAAGAGGTTGAATCAAAACAAGATTTACAATCTAAATTTGGTTAATTGCTACTTGGCGAGGACCAACCTGAGCCATGTAAATCTATCCGCGTCTAATTTAAATAGCAGCAACTTAAGCCATGCGAATCTGGTGGGATGTAATCTGGAACATGCCCGTCTTAATCAAACCAATCTTGAAAATGCACATTTGAACCAGGTTAATTTAAGTCACTCATTTGCCAGTGGAGCAAATTTCAAGGATGCAGTGTTGATCAAAGCAAATTTTGAGAATGCATTCCTGATCAAAACTGATTTTACCAATGCATTCTTGATGGAAGCAAAGTTAAGAGGATGCCATGTTACCGGTGCGACATTCACCAATGCCAACTTATACAAAGCTGATCTGAGAGGAATCCAGGGATTGGATCTGGACAACCTGGCAAAAGCCAAAACGCTATTCCTGGCAAAGTTTGATGAGGAAATCATGAACAAGCTGAAGGCCCTGCATCCACAGTTGATGGGAAGAGAAGCTTTAAACTTTAACTAAGGGTAAGTCAGATAAATCGTCCCTATTGAATTAACCTATTAAATTGGCTATCTTTGCTTTGAAAGCTAGAAATAAACGCAAAATCTACTCACAGAGTAGATTTTTTTGTTAACTATTTGTTAACTTTTATACTATATTTATATAAATCATCACGGATATAACTAGTC